>NZ_CAWNQF010000069.1:0-82757 GCF_963876465.1 Xenorhabdus sp. KK7.4 | reverse complement strand
TCACTAGAATGCAAATGTCAGATTGCGATGCGCCTGTTAGGGCGCGGCAGGTAAGAGAGCCTTATAGGCGCATATGAAAAACCCCCGGCTATGCCGGGGGATACTTATTTGTTTTTATGAAGAATTTAAACATAATATTTTTATAATACGTAATTAATAATCGTTATTGACCCTAATTATTTGTTATATATATATACAGCAAGTGTTATAGTAGTTATATGTCTACATAAATATATTCTATATGGTTATAAGCGAATAACTATTAGCAATATAGAGCTGATATAAACTACAAAAAAACATTCGTATATAAATTACAATTTAGGGACAGTGCTGATATGAAACTACAGCAATTACGTTATATCGTTGAAGTGGTTAATCACAACCTGAATGTCTCTTCTACGGCGGAAGGATTGTATACCTCTCAACCAGGGATCAGCAAACAAGTAAGGATGCTTGAAGATGAGCTGGGTATTCAAATATTTGCGCGCAGTGGAAAACATCTGACACACGTTACACCGGCTGGTGAGGAAATCGTCCGTATTTCACGTGAAGTTCTGTCAAAAATTGATTCGATTCGCTCAGTTGCCAGTGAACACACTTACCCTGATCGTGGGTCTTTATATATTGCGACGACACACACACAGGCAAGGTATGCATTACCGCCTGTTATTAAAGGTTTTATTGAGCGTTATCCTAATGTTTCCCTTCATATGCATCAGGGCTCACCAACTCAAATTGCAGAAGAGGTCTGTAAGGGGAACAGTGATTTTGCAATCGCCACTGAAGCGCTTCACCTTTATAGTGATCTTATCATGTTGCCTTGCTACCACTGGAATCGTTCGGTTGTTGTCACCAAAGATCACCCATTGGCGACAAAGCAAAATGTAACCATTGAAGAGCTGGCAGAATACCCGATTGTGACCTACACCTTTGGTTTTACAGGGCGTTCTGAGCTGGATGTTGCTTTTGACCGTGCGGGGCTTAAACCTAAAATTGTGTTCACTGCGACGGATGCCGATGTGATTAAGACATATGTCCGTCTGGGACTGGGAATAGGAGTTATTGCCAGTATGGCGGTAGAGCCGGTTCAGGACAGTGATCTGGTTCGAATCGACATGCGTGATAAGTTCAGTTACAGCACAACTAAGATTGGTTTCCGTCGTAGCAGCTTCCTGCGTAGTTACATGTACGATTTCATCTGGCGTTTTGCTCCACATTTAACCCGTAATGTTGTGGATCAGGCGGTTGCCTTGCGATCTAATGAAGAAATTGAAGAAATGTTCAAGGATATTGAATTACCGATTATATAAAATGGTATATACACTTCGTCTTTCAAGTTGCCTCTTTGTTGGCTGTGCCCGTTCACCCCAGTCACATAGTTATCTATGCTCCTGGGGATTCTCTCCCTTGCCGCCGCGACGCATCTTGAAATCCACATTGTGTATAAGCGCAGTACGGGTTCAGAGAAAAGCAGAGGAAAATAGCCACGGCTATTTTCCTCTGCTTTTCTGTATCTCATGAATAAAAACAAGCAATAAACAATCTTTATAGAGTTAAAAGACTGTTTAATTATTCTCCGGTTCCGACATTCGCACTTTCATATAATTAGCGAGTTCTTTATTATCTGGTATTTTACTTTCCTTCAAAGAGGAAAAAACGCCTCTTTGATCACCCTGATTTTTATGTTGTCCCAGTTTTTCTTTTGCATCTATTTTTGTGATGATGATTTTAAATCCGACAATTGCCTGACGTTGTTTATTGAGATATTCCTCTGGCATTAACTCCGTGTTGTTCATTAGCCCCGGCTCATATTTATTAACTAAATCTTCTAAAGCTGATTGAGTTTCATTGCCATTTAAAAATTTTGTGACACCGTAACAGTGAACAGCAGTGTAATTCCAGGTGGGTACAGCGTGTTCAGATTCATACCACGTAGGTGATATATAGGCATGAGGGCCGGTAAAAACTGCCAGAACAGGCTGATTTTCTAATTCTTTCCAGTGTGGGTTGGCCTTAGATATATGGCCGTATAGCGTACCATATTCTCCTTCATCGGGATTCAGGACTAAGGGAAGATGTGTTCCGGTCAAAGAGGGAGAAACCAGCAATCCAAAGCTATAAGTAGAAATAAACTTAGTAATATCTTCTCTGTCCTGCATTTGCATTTTGTGAGGCGTATACATGTCTATCACTCCGATAACAATAAATTTAACTGGTTTCAGAATAACGCTGACATAATAATATAACAATCATATATGAATATATTATTCAAACCAAAATTTATAACTTTCTGTTTTTAAAATTCACCACTAAAAAAGTTATCTGATTTTTCTATTGATGCTCGTTTGTTTTTAAGAAGAAAACTTTCAAAAGCCGATTTTATTTCTGGATCTTCCAATGCCTGATAATCAAATAATGACACGCAGGAAGAGTAATTAAATTCAACATTGATAGTTTCATTGGAAGCGCAATTTGATGTAACTTCTGAATTTGTTCTGTCAAAATCCAGCTTAAAAAGCTTTATTTTGGGAATATATATGACTTGATTATCATTACCGACTGCCTCAATGATGCTTGCCAGTGTGATTGTTGAATAACGATCATCATTTTTTTTCAGCCCGAGTCTGATAGCATCCCCCTGTTTTTGCAGAAACTGTGAAAAGCTCTTCATGCCCGGAGAGTTAGTATTCACAACGAAAATAAAAACTGAGATATCATGAAGTCCCAACTGGTATCACAATAGCTGAATAATCTAAGTCTTATCAAGTTCATCAGTATCATGCGATATCAATTGGTATATTGACATATCATCAAAAACCGGACAACTTACAGGACAACGAATTAACAGGAGTCCTGTCATGTCATTAACAGAAGTAAAGGTAAGGAACGCAAAACCAAAAGATAAGCCATATAACCTATCAGATGGGAGAGGGCTATATCTTGAGGTTAGGCCATCTGGTGCCAAATTTTGGCGGTATAGATTTTGGTTAACTCCAACTAAAGATGGAAGATACACTATTGGTGAGTATCCATATGTTACCCTAGCCAAAGCAAGGGAAGAAGCAGAGTGGGCTAGAGGTGTTGCCAAGGAAGGAATAAACCCAACAGATAAAAGAAAAAGGGAAATGGAGGATAAGGAAAAAGAAAAAGAGAACACATTCAAAGCAATATCAGAAGAATGGCTATTAAGAAAAGAAAAAACTATCGGTGAATGGACAATCTACAAGTACAGAAGAGCATTGATAAGAAATTGTTATCCTGCATTTGGTGACAAGCCTATAAAAGATGTAACATCATCTGACATATTAAAGGTGATGAAATCACTGGAAAGTGCGGGCTCTCCGTCAGTATCAATAAGAGTTAGGTTCTTGTGCGCGTCAGTATTCAAATACGCAATATCAAATCTAAAAACTGACTATGATCCATCACAACCACTATCTGGCGCAATAATAAAGCCAAAGACAAATCACTCAAGGTGCCTATCAAGGGAAGAGATAAAACTGTACTTCGATAGGCTGAACAGCTCAAATTCATCTTTTATAGTTAAATCATTCCTTAGAATATTGCCATTTGTTTTTGTTAGACAATCTGAGCTTAGATTTTCATCATGGGGTGAATTTGATTTTGATAATAAGATATGGGTAATAGGTGGAGAAAAGATGAAAATGGGCAGGAACCATTCAGTTCCGTTATCATGCCATGTAATTTCTTTGCTTAATGACATAAAGCTAAATTCAAAAGAAAACAGGGATAGCCTAATTTTTAGCGTAAACGGCACAAAAGAAATAAGCTCTGTAACCCCAAATAATGCAATAGAGAAGATGGGGTTTAAGCGCGGGGAGATCACGTGTCATGATTTTAGAGCCACTGCATCAACAATGCTATATGAGATGGGATTCAGAAGAGAGGTGATAGAGAAGCAGCTATCTCACTCAGAACGAAATAAAACGATAGCTGCATATAATCACGCTGAATACATGGCAGAGAGGAGGGAGATGATGAATATATGGGAAAAAACCTTGCTTGATATAATTAATAGCTAGCCCTTGATAGAGAGTTGATGTATTCCGATATATCACTCTCTTTCCATTTAGATGTCCTGCCATCCTTAAGAGGTTTAGGTATCTGCCCAGACCCAATCTTTCTGTATAGCGTTGGCTTACTTATAGAAATTGTTTCACATACTTGTTTTGTGCTTAGTAGTTTTTCCATTTTTACCCTCATTTATCTTTATTGTTTATTTGAATGAATTTAATATAATTTAGGCAATCCATTGCTGTCTTCCTTTTTGTGTTCTTTAATTAATTAGTCATTGACAATCCCTTGCAACCTTCCTCCTTGCGTTCTCGAATTCGTTAGTCATCGGTGATGGTGATGTTCACCTCTGACTCAGGAAAGCTAATCGACAGTAATCCTTCTACAACGAGATCTGTGACAAAATCTGCTAATATTTCATCTGGTACTTCTCTACCGGGATTAGTAATTTTCTCTGCTGTAGTTCTGGGGATAGATATTGCTATTTTTGGTGATTGCATTCTATTTTCCTTATTTCGTTATTACCTATATTGAATAGGTATTCTTTATCAATAGTGGTTATTGATTTTCGAGGGGTAATGAAAGGTCGCCAAATTAAAAACATGGAACCTTTTGTATTTGAATTTCTCTTTCTTTGTTCTACGGGTATAAATTGGACTCTTCCACCCGTTATTAACCTGACCTCATCAACCGTTTCCAATGCCAACTTAAACCAGCCCACAGAGGTATCGGACGGAACTAACATCACGACGGGCTGTAATTGTTTTTGGCATTCGATAGCGGCTTTCTCTACCCACGGCCTAATATGGGAGTAAGGCGGGTTACACCAGATAGCACCGTGACTCACCCAGTCAGACTCCAATGCATTATCTCGTTCCGTGAGATAATGTGCGCACAGTGAGTTTTGAGCAGATGCTGCTACATCAAGAGTAAATTTAAATTCGAGGTCGAGTGCTTTAAATAACGGGAGGGGAGTTTGCCATAAATCTTTAAATTCCTTCGGAGTACTACTACCTCCAAAATCTGCCATATTATTTCTCGTTATTTGTTTGGGTTACGTATCTTATAAACTGAGTTTTGGGTTTTAATATATCCGTCTGATTTGTAAGTTTCAGAATTTTGCACTAATGAAGTTCTTATCTGAGTTCCATCTTTAAATCGGTTGCAGTTATCGTTAAATATCTTTCCAACTGCCATCGTTTTATCATTGCCAATATGAACGAAATCAGTTAATTCTATTTCGGCGGTGAATTGAAGTATCTCTTTGGATTCCATTGGCGCATTTCTCACTGCTTCAATGTTAGGCATTTCTGAGCGAATGATTTCCAGTGCTTTGGTTGTGCTTATTTCATTTTCCATACGTTTATTAACCCAACAATCTAAATCATCTGAATTACTTTTTGCCTCAGATAATAAATCTTCCTCAGTCCAATCAAAAAGGCCTTCCATCCAAGCTATAGCCTGCTCTTTATCTCCTTTTTCTAACAAGCAGAGTGCGGCTGCATTTGCTAGTAAAAGTCTCTCTATTATCCAAGAATTAGATAGCTCCATTGCTGCTTTAACTTGCAAAGTTTCTATTTCCCGCGCCAATTCAATTACATCATTTTTCATTATTATTCTCTCCTGATTCTTCTATTATATAATAATTATCGGCTCCGCATTTTGGACAAGTTTGGATAAATGCAAAATCTGGAAATTCAGGATCTGAAATTGGAACTCTATCGTTTTCATAATGAACATGCTTGCATTTACGTTTAGCGCATACTATTTTGTCATTTCTCACCTAAACCTCCTACATATACTCTCTGCTTTCTTACATATATCAGTATCAAACCAGCCGAAGTGACAGGTGTAAAAACTGATGTCTAATTGAATTGCTATACATGCAATCTCCTCAATGCTTCTTTCACAGCATTTAAACGAGAATCCATCCTTTTGTATTTTGGACTATCAGTGTTTAGCGCGGGAGCAAGATATCCAATGAGATACCCGTTATCAGCCTTGAGAACAAAATCAGATAACGAGCAGCCCATCGCAGGCCAGAATGCAGACCATGAGTTACCATATTCAGAGATTGTTATCCGGCCCATCTTATTACCGTAATCTTCCAGATAAACATGAATAGGATCATGACGTGGTACATCCGTGATCTGTATTTTAGCGACATCCGATGTTTCGATATGCATAATAATCCTCCTGCGGTATAGCAGCGTAGTGATAGGGTTGGGTTAAAATAGAGCTAGCTGGCATTCACACATCACACTTTGCATTGCGGCGTGAATGTATTGTTTTTGCGATGGCATACGGGCTGCCAGCTCATCCCGGCTATCATCAGAAAACATTTGGATGATGCCGTCGAATGAGTTCTTACCCCGGTACATAACAAGGTCAGTTCCGTTACGATTTTCCATTTTTCGCACTTCATTTGAGGCCAAAATATCCAAAAACTGACGGGCTAATTCCGGTTCATCTTTGGCAGCCAGCGCAATTTTCTGAATGCTCTTCTTAATGCAAAAACAGCAGTTACCAAGATGCTCTGGTATCTGTAAATCGAAAGGCTGACGGCTCCACCAGTCAATAATGTCGAACTTATCAATATCAGAAATATCCGCCAGATAGCTGGTGCGTTCCTTGCGTTTTATCCGCTTGGGTTCATCTGCCCGAATACCAATCCATGTGTGATACGCTTTCTTTCCAATGTGCTCATCGCAGTATTTTTTGAATGGCCCTAACTTCATCCGGTCAGTGCAGAACTCGCCGCCAACATAGGGTGTGCCATACTTCTTCAGCATGGCTTTCCACGGTTTGAGGTCATTCGTGATTTCATACAGCCCCAGAATTTCATAGCTGTTGCCTTTGCCCAGTTCTGGATTAATCACAACCCGCAGGCAGACTAAATCAATTTTCCAATGCTGAACCAAGTCACGAATGAACTCGTATGTTTTGGGATGTTCAGCGCCTGTATCCATAAACACATAGCGAACATCCTCACCTTGCTTGCGGCGCTGTTCCATCAGATATACGAGATAAGCCGATGTCCTGCCGCCAGAGAAACTGACAACATTGATCATGGTGGTATCCTAAGTTGGGGGGAGAGTTGTTTTGGTTAAATCACGTAGATAGTATGGTTGGGGTATTGCTTGCCGATGGAGGCGAACGGCACGTCATCGTCAAAATCCATTGGTGGTGCTGATTGTGGCTGTTGTGGTTTCCCCCATCCCTGAGATTGTTGTTGCTGTCTTGGGTGCTGCTGTGGTGACTGCTGGCTTTCCTGTCTGGCTCCTAGCATCTGCATTGTTCCACCGATATTTACCACCACCTCAGTGGAATAGCGATCTTGCCCTTGTTGGTCTTGCCACTTCCGTGTTTGTAGTTGGCCTTCAATATAAATCTGACTGCCTTTTTTCAGATATTCACCGGCAATTTCGGCGAGTTTCCCGAATATCACAACCCTGTGCCATTCCGTTTTTTCTTTCATCTCTCCGGATTGTTTATCCCGCCATGTTTCAGAGGTGGCTAGTGTGATGTTAGCTACTGCGCCACCATTGGGTATATAGCGAACCTCTGGATCTTGACCTAAGTTGCCTATCAAAATAACCTTGTTAACGCCTTTACTAGCCATTGGCTGCTGCCTTATCGATGATCATCGACTTAATCTTTCCGTATCCCTGTTTTAAAATATCGCTATTCATGCCTTCAATGGCTGTCCAACTCCTTGTGGCAAAGATATCTTCCATTAAATTAAGTCGTTGAGCTTTTGCTTCTGAACCGTTGCCATCCAATCCCAGTTTTACAAATATTCCTTTTATCTCTTCGCACATGATTTCTCTTTGGCGTTTTTCATACTGAAAACCATCATCTGTGATTTCGTTGGCAAACAGTATTGCGCTATCGTGCTGCTCCATCGAATCAAAGTGCTTGCCGCCAATGTTAAGAAAGTCAAAGTGTGGCGCGAATGTCTGGAACGTCGGAAAATCAAACTCCTGTCCATTAAGCCTGTCAGTGCGATCCTTTTCGACTAATGCCCGGTTGATAATGCGGCCATTTTCCCGGTGCTTTATCATTTCAATTAGTAACGAAGGCTCGTAGCCCATTTCTTTCTCTGTTGCCATCTTTGTACCGTTGGTGATGAGTTCCATCTTTCCTGTCTCGTCATTTTTCTGGTACTCGTAAATAGAACCTGCGCGACCACACACTATGGCGTGAATCTTTGATGAGAGAAACAAGTCGGTGAATTCAGCCCACTTAGCTTTGATGGGTTTCCAGTGATGGAACTCAAGCTGATAAACAGGCTTAGCTCGTGAGTTTCTTTCCTGACGTTGCTTATTAAGTTGCTTTAAATAGCTATCCTGACAGTCTTTCCATACATGGGTGATTGAATCCGCAATAATAATCGAACATTCCTGCTCAGCTTCACGCCAAAATCCCATTAAGTCCTTGATTGCCCGGCTCTCGTCATAAACCAGAAATTCAATCCCAGCAGCCTCAAAGAATGGGATGATGTAAGTTGCTGCTGGCTCTGTATCAAACATTGCAACGGGTTTCTTTAGGTTGTACGTCTTCCATAATCCGACCGCAATTTCTGTTGCTGTTCTGGTCTTTCCTGATCCTGCGTCACCGTATATTCCAATTTTTGCAAAAGCCTGTTTGCGTTCAGCCTTTCTCAAGTAGCGTTTCATGCTGCCTCCCGTCTCTTAATTTCCAATAAACTTAAGTCGTACAAAAAGTTATTGAGGTGCTCAACAGCATCGCTATTCTTTTCGAGCAGCGAACCAAAAATCTCTATCATTTTTGGAGATAAAACAGACTCAACCTCTTCTGGCAGACTGCTATACAAGTCATAAGTCTTTTCTCCTTGTTCTTCCTCTATCATTTCCTGATAGGCAGCATCCTCTTCTGCTTTGTTCCATGCCTGATCCCAATTAGCATAAGTGTTGTAACCGAAATTTCTCATAGTGGGAGCCTTTCAAATTTGGCTGTTCGTTGTTTGCTCCGTGCCATCAACAATCTGAACTTAATTTCATTAACCAGATCATCAAGTTCTGATTCAGTTAATTCGTTCTCTTGAGCAATTCGCGCTATTTGTTCCATGCCGTGGCGTTTTTTAACTGCAAATCTTGTGAGACGCATGTGTTATTTCTCCATTGTGATTAAACGGGAATAAATACAGTTAATGAGATGAGAAAGAGAGTAATTCGGCGCTTCCATGTGCACCTGTTCCTGATAGCTTGTGGTTTTGCGGGAACGACCGCGCTTCCATCGTGCATGTTATTACGCATGTAAAAACCCCTCGTTAGTAAAAACGATTAATAAGATCCCTGGTGTTGGATTTATTTTTGAGGCTAGCGAATTAATTCAGGCAATAAAAAGCCTCACGAATGCGAGGCTGGTGTTTGTAATTAGGTTATTTAACTGATTATGATGATAAAGATATTCCAACTCCCATAACTATAAAATAAATAGCTATCATGGCTGGTAATAATATTATCGGCCATAAGAAAAATATCGCACATATTGAGTATGCGATTCTGGCTCTCTTGCTAGTTTTTTTTCTATATACCATAAAAGCAAAAAATATTCCTATTGGAACGGTGATATACCAGTACTTCCAACCAAATGCAGCGTAAACAAATATACCAATGAGCAATGTTCCCATAGTTCCCTCATGAATCTCATTGTCGAATCCATGAATATATCAGAGTCACTCACCACAGCCCACTCGGAAATGAGCTGGAGTTAGTTAACAAGCACTTTTATATATTTCCCGCAATGCGCTAACAAAACCGTCTTTACTGCGTGCTTTTATTGCGATGCCTAATCTCTTTTTAGCTTCAAATTTGGCGCTCTTTAAACTCCACCCATAAACATCAACCAATTCGACTATTTCCAGTATAGCTTCACACATATTCACGCCCTCGCAGTAATCCCGCCTGACTCCAACCAACGGCGGGATTTGGTTTTGGTTGAAACTGGTTTTTTATTTACTACGGTGATTAGGCTGCTGGGCATGTTAGCAGTGCCAGGCTCTTGTTTGGTAGCACTAGGTTTCGACTCATTATTTTTCCAAAAGTATTTTTTTCGGTATTTCCGAGCCTGATTAAGAGCATCATCAATGGCACTTTCCAGTTTATCGAAATTCCCGTACTTGTAATTTTCGTACATAAAACCTCTCCCGTTAATTGGCTTTGATGCTATGGCGATTCATACCTCAAAGCCAACTGCACTTTGAACCACACTCTCGCAGTGGTCGCGCTCATGCCCTTGAGACCGTAGTCAGGGGTATCTCCGCGAATCCCTCACCTCTAACCGGTAGCTGATTGGCAGTCAGCTTGGAGTACCGGCACGCCTTCTTCCTCATTAACCCTCACCAGCGCGTGTTGCAGTGCGTACCTGCATCTGGCTCTCTTCATCGAGAGATTCGGGGCTGCTTCATAACAGCAGCTTCAAGTTAAACTTCGCGGTCTATCCGCTTTGCTAAACCATGATTGGTTCTCCTATTGGTTTATTTTGCGCTTGCAAACTTCCTACTGCCAGTGTTGCCCGTTCGCGCCCGTAATCACTCTCGTGCGGTGCTAACCATCCCACCGACCGGATCGCGTTCGGTGGTACATCGCATTTTTGCGTAGGGGTCTAAACAGTAGGTAGTGTGCTGTTCCGACTTTCCAAATTGTTAAAGAGCATACTGAGTTATCTTTCGGCTGTGTGCCTTGGATGGAATAAATTATTAACTAATGGTTAATTATAGTCAATAACTTATGGTTAATTAAATTAAGATTTAATCTTAACTAATTGAATTTTTAGTTAATAAATTTATTAACTGGTGAGGGAAGTGTGATTTACATCAAATAAATTAGAGGAGGGTGATAGAAAAAGCCGCATGGTTAGCGGCTATATATATGAGAAACGAAAGTGATTCTGAAGGGCTACCAAGCCATTACTGACCAGTGAATGACTCTACCTATGATTTTAACGTTTTGTATTTCTGTTATTTCGTCAGCAAACTCAGCAGAGTTGAAACTACGAACTATTAATTTTCCCGGCTGCCTATATAACAATTTGATGCGGAATAATTCATCTTGCTTGATGACATATATGCCTCCGTCAACAATGTTTTGATGACCTCTATCAACAGTTACAGTTGAGCCATTTGGAATTACTGGCGACATACTGTCTCCATAAACAGAAAGTGCCATTACATTAGCCGGATCAGCTCCGTATCGACGAAGCACAGAAAGTGAGAATCTTACCTTAAATCCATTGTGTTCTTCGTTAGTGTGATATCCGTTTTCTGCCGCCTGCTCTATGCTTGTAAAGAATGGTATTGCAACCTCATCATCTGGAGCAGGGGATATGGAATCCCAAGACTGAATCTCTTCAGCTTCAACTTTTGATAAAGGTATTCCGTCTTGTTCTTTAGAACCTCTACCATATTCCAACCACTCAGGCCGGACTTCAAGCCATCTACTTAATGCCAAAATATTACTGGAGTCTGGAATTGATTCTGAATTTAACCACTTCCAGACCGCAGGGCCGCTGACTTTTATTTTTTGTTCGGCGAGGGCGTCAGTAATTTTCCTGCCTAGCCCACGTCCGGCAAATCCAGCATCTAAACATGCCTCTTTTAGCCGTTTGGTGAACTCAACTTTATCAGTATTTTTAACCATGAGTTAATTATCATCCAGACTTGACTAAACTGTCAGTTAGAATTTAGAATTAACTAACAGTTAATTTACTTAATAAGGATATTAACCAAATGAACCCAGTTGAATTCGCAGTTAGTGCAGTCGGTGGGCAAACCGCTGCAGCAAAGATCTGCGGGAAAAGCACCGTTGCAGTTTGGAAGTGGGTACAAAACGGCTGCTTACCCCGAACCGAGTACACAGGAAAAACCAGTTATTCAAAATTGCTTGCAGAACATTCTAACGGAAAGTTCACCGAAAAATGGTTACTACAGGCAGCAAACCCCGATAAGGGATTGATGTAACGGTCATTGCTCTTTAACAATCTATCTTCACGACAAGCTATTGATGAACCCTAGCAAATTGAAATAGCGCCGAGTAAGAACTCAGGCAATCGGGGCGTAGATCCCGTAAAGGCTTATTCATCAAGAGGCTAAGTCGTGTTAACCATTATTCATCTCAGAATAGTTGATATCGCTTTTCGTCATATAAAAAACATAACTTGTTAACTGAATTTCACTTTAGGAAATATAACAAATGGAAATAGCAAAAACTGTCAAAAATACTCGTGATACGCGTAAAGCTCAGATGCTTGAGAGCTATTTTCACAAGAAAGTATTTGAATTTGGGAATAATGAACTGGCAAGCGAAATGGGTATTCATCCATCCAAGTTAAGCAAGGATAAGAACCGGATCGCCAGATTAGCGAGTTTAATGATCGTGAATTTGGGATTACCTGAATGGGCGTTTGAGATATTTGATGCAGATAGTAAATCTGTAGTGGTAATCGAAGGGATATATGCCGAGCGATTAATTCAGGCTTTGGAAAGCGAAGGTAAGGTCAAAAGAAAAACCTCGAAGGCGGCAACCAACGAGGCTTCAGAAATGCAAATTGAGATGTCGATTTAACGACAAGGGGAAGTATGCAGTGTTCCCCTCAGAACAACATTTCACGAGAGTAATTATACATGAAAACCAAATTTAATCACATAGCCGTGCATAAAAATAACATGCGCGATCGGGAGGCTCGTTCCGTTACCAAGGAAGGAGTTAAACATCTTCGTGCTCTTTTAGATGACGCGAAATTACGGAAAGAACTTCGGAAGGAGCTGGTTGGAGATGATCGCCATGAGTAATGTTATTGCACTAAAAAGGGAAACAGAAACACCGAGAAAATCGGGCAAGGGGTTTGCCTTGATGTACAGACAAATAATGGACTGTGACTTTTATAAAAAGGATTCCGAAGCTGTTCATTTATGGCTGCATCTGATCCTGAAGGCAAACAGTAAGCCAGGCACTGTTGAATCTGATATAGGCCAAGTGATGCTGAGTCGTGGTCAGCTTATGACAAGCAGACCAGAACTATGTGCTCAGACGGGTATTGAGGATAACAAAATGAGGGCATTACTGCGCAGTTTTAAATCCAAAGGCATGATCTCATCCGAGTCAAAAAACAACAAATTCAGCATAATTACTGTACTGAAATATGACGAATTTCAAGGTGAAAATTGTCCAACGGTTGTCCGGCAGTTGTCCAACGCAAATCCAGATGTAGCAAGGGGTGAAGAGGTGGAGTGTCCAACGTTTGTCCAAGACATGTCCATAAACAACAATATATATAATATAACTACATCTAAAGATGTAGTTGGTAAGTTTTCTGGCGAAAACAACTCACCGCAACCAGTCAAAAAATCTTCGTCTAAGAAATCAACTCCCGTTCCCTACCAAGCCATGATCGATGCCTACCACGAAATCCTGCCAGAAATGGCAAGGGTTACTGTCTTGCGTGATGGCAGAAAATCCAAGATGCGGACGTTCTGGCAACGTGCCAACAGGGAGTATCAATCTCTGCACCATAGGTCATTCACACTGGAAAACTGGAAAGGTTATCTGGGTTACATTGCCGAGCACTGTCGCTGGATGATGGAAGACCGTCCGAACGGCAAAGGCGGTTACTGGCGAGCCAAGAATCTGGATTACCTCATCACCGACCAATGTTATGTATCCGTCAAAGAGGACAGAGCTAATGACCGCAACCGCAATTAATCAAGTACCTTACAGCTTCGAAGCAGAACAAAGTGTTATCGGCGCGTTATTGCTAGATCCCCAGAGCGATAACGCACAGTACGTCTTCTCAATGCTAACCTCGGATGATTTTTATAGCCGCCACCACGGTCTGATTTATACCGAGATGCGGACGATGAATGGTCAGCGTCAGCCAATTGATATTCTCACGGTTGATGATCGCCTGAAGAATACAGGAAAGTCTGATGGTACAGGGGGATTTGCGTATCTGGCAGAGTTATCCAAGAACACCCCCAGCACAGCTAACATTGTGTTTTATGCTAAGAAACTCAAGGAAACCGCTGCTGAACGTTATGCCATTGAGAAAACCAATGAAATTCAACGTTTGTTGATGACACCTAGCACACTCACGTTTACCGAAAAAATGGATATAGCTCAACGAATAATGGGAGAAGCAGCAGAAAACGGTGTTATCGGCAATAAAACCGGGCTTAAGCCACTGAGTGAGATTGCCGATCGGTGGTTCACAGAACTTGAAGAGCGTTTCAACAACCCAGAGTTACACGTGGGACTTAAGACGGGATTACGGGATTTAGACGAAATGCTAGCGCCTAAGTACATCGCTAATGGATCGCTATTTGTTATCGGTGCGCGTCCTAAAATGGGTAAGACCACAGTGTTAACTGAGATGGCGAAGAACGTCGCGGGTGATGGGCTTCCAGTATTGATGTTCAGCATGGAGATGACGGATAAACAACTTTTTGAGCGCATGGTTAGCCAGAAATCTGGAATAAATTCAGATGCGTTCTATGGTGGTATTGAGGACGACTACGAGTGGGCATTACTCAGTCAGGCTATCGGTGAACTGAAAAATACACCGAATGTTTGGATCGACGATACGCCGGGAATGACATTCGGACACATTCAGGCGCAGTGTCGAAAAATCAAACGTCAGGTCGGCAAGATTGGATTTATCGGTGTTGATTATCTGACCCTGATGAAGACCGAAAAGGCAGATCGGAATGATATTGCTTACGGGAATATTACTAAGGGCCTCAAGATACTGGCGAAAGAACTGGATACCACTGTTGTCCTGCTGACACAGTTGAACCGCAACCTCGAAGAACGAGCCAACAAGCGGCCGATGCCAAGTGACAGCCGTGATACGGGGCAGATTGAGCAGGATTGTGATTACTGGATGGGGGTTTATCGAGATTCAGTCTACCACGAGAAATCCGACCAAACACTGACTGAGTTGATATTGCGACTCAACAGACATGGAAAATCAGGCACTACCTACATTGAGCAAAAAGGTTTAAGCCTACTCCCCATCGATCAGGTGGAAGGTGAGCTCAGGGCAAAACGCAATGAAGACCGGTCTAATAAGCAACACAAGAAAGATTTTTAGAGCATAGATAGGAATACCGCAGGGACTTTAAATGACACAGCAAGAAAAACCAGACACCAAACAGCTAATCGAACGTACCAACCACACATTCCTGAAAATTATCTCGCAAATTTGTCTGATCATGACATTGGATGAATCGGACGAATCTGACCGACTGGAGGCATTGCGTCTGGCGAAACATCAGAATGCTGAAATCGAAAAATGGTTATTGGAAGAAAATGCGGGATGAAAATCAAAATAATCTAATTGAATTGATTAATGCCGTTATTTCGCTGTGAGATTAATACAGGGAGGATTAAATACGATAAGTCATAACATTAGGTTAGTTGAAGTTAAAATTCATTAGAGTTAATTACAGGCTGTTTTATGGGTATGGTTGAACAATGGTCAGATTAATGTATTCAGGCATAAAATCAGAGGACAAAATGGAGACCAAATGGAAATACAGATGGTCAAATCGCCGGGAGGGGTATTTGTTCCCGCATTCGAACACGACTTACCCCGGTTAACCAAATTCAAAAACGGCGAGATGTACACCGCCGATATCAAACTCACCAGAAACCCCGCGTTTCACCGCAAAATGTTCGCCTTTTTCAAGTTTTGCTTTGAGCACTGGGCTGCTGATAAGGCGGGATTGGATTGTATGGATGAACATAGTCAGTTTACCCGATTCAGAAAGGATTTAACCATTCTGGCAGGGTTCTACGAACAGACTGTCAGGCTCAATGGCGAGATACGGACAGAGGCCAAGAGTCTGTCTTACGCCAACATGGAGCCGGATGAATTTGAGCGGTGTTACAGCGCCATGATAAACGCTGCACTCAGACATATTTTCAGGGGCTGCAATCAGATAACTGAGAATCGATTGCTGTCATTTTTTTAATTTAAGCAGGAGCAAAACAGGTGAAGCAACAAATTTACCGCAGCAGAAAATGGCTGGCCGCCGTTGGGCAGATTGAAGACTGTGTCCGATGTGGACAATATGGCATTCAGGTCGCGCACAGAAACGAGGGGAAAGGCATGGGGTTAAAAGTTGACGATAGCCTTACAGCGGCTCTGTGTCCTGAATGTCATTATGCGATCGATAATGGCCCAGAGATGAGTAAAGCAGAGCGCCGACACGAGATGGACAGGTCTATTGTTCTGACCGTTAAGGAGCTGACCAGGAGGGGATTGGTTGGGGTACTATGAATTAAAGCTACTGTGGCCACCGACTGTTAACCATTACTGGAAACACTCAAAATGGGGTCACTACATAACCGATAAGGGTAAAACGTACCGACAACAAATCATAAACCTCATCGAGCAGCAGCATTTAGACCTCCGCACAGCATCCCGCATCAAAATAAAAATAATCGCCCATCCCCCAGATAGACGCCGAAGAGACATCGATAACCTGCCGAAAGCAGTCTTCGATTCGCTGACTCATGCCAATTTCTGGGTCGATGATAATCAGATTGATGATATGCAGATCATGCGGGGTGATCTGGTTAAGGGCGGCTGTCTTGATGTCCAGATATGGGAACTGGATTAATGGAATTCACAGACTTACACATAGCAATTGAAGAAGCACGGTATCTCCATTCAACAACAAGAAAAAATCATGTGGTTCTGCAGTGTGATCACGCCCGATTGAAAGTGATTCAGGCGCGTAAAACGAGAACAGCAGGCCGTTTAATCATGTTCTCAACCAAGTACGATAAACACCATTCAGTATTGCGGGGATAAGATGGGTTATAGAGGAGAAAAACAGCTCATCAAAGAGCAGCAGGACTGGATTGATGGCTGGTTAAATCTATGGGGCGCATGGGTTTACAGTGGCCGGATTGATAAGCGCCAGTTCAACATGATTTATAAGTTCATGATGAGTGTAGAGCCGGGTAAGCATCAAGAGAGGCCGATATGCAATGATGATGATGGTATGTTGATTTCTCAGGTTGTCGATTCCGTCATGTGTATTGACCGGAAAGCCTACGGTATTTTACTCAGTTACTACGCCCACAATGCCTCTAAACTGGCAATTTCAACTTACTATCATAAAGTTGCATCTCCCCGCAAAATGATGACACGCTCAGGAGGGCGATTGAAAAAGCCATCAATGGGGACATGTCGGAATGAGGTGAATGAAATTCTTAATGCAAGTCTCTATCTTTTATACCAACCTTTGAAAAATGCGTTTAATTCGCGCAAACGTGTAGAGAAAATTAAAAAAATTGCATAGAACGTGTTGACTTTAATTATCAAATTAGCAATAATTTTTGGTAAGGTTGCCGTCAGTGTTTCTTAGGTGCCTTACCAGAACAATACTCCCGCACTCGCGGGTTTTTTTATACCTGAAATAAACATAAGACTTGCTGTTGTGATTGGTCAGAGTTACATGTGTGTTCACGCCGAATAACTGACCAAAGGTTTGAAATTATCATGCTAAAACATGAAGATATGACAACAACAGCTTCCTGCGTTTTAGAAACAGTGCCTCTGTATAACTGGGCGTCTGTTTCAGACATTTCTACCTTAACGGGGCTAACAAGGCCACGTTGCCAATTGCTTTTAACTCAATTTTGTCTGGCTGGTCTGATGGAAAGCCGGGACAATGAGACGTTTTTCAAACGTTGCCTTTGATGGGGCAATGTCTTAAGCGGTGAAATGTTGGCTGGTGATGCAATAACGCCAGCCTTCACCCAGTGGCTTTCCTGAGAACCCGTCAGCGTCGATGTATGGAATAGCCAGTGAATTTAAGTAGTACCACATTAATTAACGACGACTCTCTGAAATTTATCAAAACCCTGCCGGATAACTGTATTGACCTGATTGCGACTGACCCGCCTTACTTTCGGGTAAAAGACTGCAGTTGGGATAATCAGTGGAACGATGTGACGGCTTACCTTGCGTGGCTGGATGAGCTACTGGCTGAGTTCTGGCGGGTGCTGAAACCCAATGGCAGCCTGTATATGTTCTGTGGTTCACGTTTGGCCTCCGATACTGAGCTGCTCGTGCGTGAACGCTTTAATGTGTTGAACCATATTATTTGGGCGAAACCATCTGGCCCGTGGCGCAGGCAGAATAAAGAAAGCCTGCGGATGTATTTTCCCGCCACTGAACGTATTATTTTTGCCGAACATTACCAAGGCCCTTATCACCCGAAAGGGGATGGCTATTCCCGTCACTGTCGGGAACTGAAACAGTCGGTGTTTAAGCCGCTAATCGATTATTTTCGTGATGCCCGGAAAGCGTTAGGCGTCACGGCAAAAGAAATTCACGCTGCTACAGGAAAGCAGATGGCGAGTCACTGGTTCAGCGACAGCCAGTGGCAGTTACCCAATAAAGAGGATTATCAAAAACTGCAGGTGTTATTTGACTGTATCGCTAAAGAAAAGCATCAGCGTGGCGAGCTGAACAAGCCTTATTCTAATTTGGTGGAATCACACCAGATATTATCGCGCCAGTATGAAGAACTGCGGCAGGAGTACGGCTTAATGCGCCGTTCGTTCTCAGTCACAGCAGAAGTGCCTTATACCGATGTCTGGCAGTTTGCGCCTGTGCAGTATTATCCGGGCAAGCACCCTTGCGAAAAGCCTGCTGATTTAATGGCGCATATTATTCAGTCCAGTAGCCGGGAAGGGGATCTGGTGGCTGATTTTTTTATGGGTTCCGGGGCGACACTGAAAGCCGCGTTGAAACTGAATCGCCGCGTGTTGGGTGTGGAATTGGAAGAGGAACGGTTTAAGCAAACCGAGCAAGAGATTAACGAAATACTTTCTGTCAGTAGTAAACTTTGAGTTTACAACTCACTGAATCACGCACTCGACTAACAGACAGATTTTATAATGCGCAGCCCTATTTTAAGGCGTATTGATTTTGTTACAGGTTATTCAATTGAGATAAAAATCTGGCCTCAGTAATATTAACTGGCTAGTTAGCAGTAGGATGAAATGACCTTTAACGAATAATAAAGTGAGGGATTTATGTCTGACGTTAATAAGCTGGATAATAAACAATGTCCGTTTGATCCTGACCAGTATAAGTATAATGAGAAGATTGATGTCGAAGTAGATAATGTAGCGCCTGTTGGTTCTTTGCCGTGGGCGTTGATTCAAGTGTATGTGGGGAAGCTAGTTCGCCGCAATGGTTGGGATGCGCAAGTTGAATATATAAAGTTACTTCAGGGTTCAACGGATAACAATGTCTTACCTCAAATTGGAATAGTGGATAAAGAGGGAACAACATCTTGGCAGCCAACACAGGAAGATATGATGGCTTGTGACTGGATTTTGCTGGATTATACGTTGTCCTTTAATCTTATATCAGGGAGTGGAACATATAATAATCCTAGCTTGCCAAATGAGCCAGTAGCCTGGGGATATATAATGAATCCTGACTGGGGGCATCATTTTGGAACTCTAAACATAAAGAAAAATAATGCTGATATTGCGAAAATATGGGCTTTTCTTTGGAATCAAGGAATTCTTTATTTTGATATAACGACTAAACCAGATAAAGAAAATTGTCAGAAAGTAGAAAATTTATTCCAAAATAAAAGCCTTGTGATCACGGTGGATGGTCTAGCCTATAATCTTGGTAAGCCATTACCAAGAAGAAACAATAGCGTACTTTATTCCTTTGAGTTTAGGTATCAAAACTCTGAAGCGCAAAAACTAGGTACTTTATTACAGCAAATGCAACAAGTGGGTCAAATCAAAACTTTTAACTGTGATTGGGAATAACTCCAATCTATATCCTGAATTCAAGGCTTCGCTCCGGCGTAGCCTTTTTGTATTTCAGCCAAAGTAAACAGCCCCTGAGTGGGGCCGTTGGGTTATGGAATGAGTTGTTCTGGCGTGCAGTCGTATAGTGCAGCCAGTTTTTCCCGTGTACGCTTCTGCGGTCGATCTGATGCCTCCCACTGAGACACTGTGGATTGAGCTGTGTTGAGCTTTTCAGCGACTTCGTACTGAGACAGCCCACGATAGATGCGCCAAGCTGCCAGAATAGAAACATCCTGGTCAACCATGATAGACACAACGCCATTAGGCACGGTTACATCATCGTATTTTGACGGAGTGTAGGGCACATCCTCCCAATCTCCTTTTGCGCTGATAAGCTTTTCGTATTCAGCTACTGGTAGGACAACATACAGTGGTTTTCCTGCTTCATCGTTTATGTATTGCATTGTCATATATTCATCCGGTTGGCTAAGAATCGCGGTGAATTTAATAATGAGGAAATGGCGGGTTACCCCGCCTAGTACGTTGTCGATGTTCTCCGTTTGACTGCCATTATCGAGCAGATAACCGGTTCGCCGTCAGTGATTTCGAAGATTATCCTGTAGTCGCCGACCCTCAGTCTGTACTGGTTATCAAGGTCATGAAGCTTCTTGATGTCCAATGTTACTGCAGGAAAGGTTTCAAGTTGGTTAACCTTCTCATTGATAGCTTTCCGGTATCTGGTATCGATTGAAAGCAACTGTTTTCGTGCTTTCCTCGTCCATTGAACCGTAACCATCGTTTCCTCATTTGTTAAAGAACATATCCGCTTGGGATGATTAGATAATAAGATTTAAATCGTATTTAGTCAACTGGAAATGCGATTAAAATACGATATTGTTTTCAGGGCTACGCTATTTGCGTGGTCTTTTTAATTTATGCCACCGCAATCACTCACAGAACCTCAGTATTTCTTATTGCGGCTGGCATCCTATTAACTTACTAGTGAGGTTTATCATGACATTATTTTTTGAAGTTGGGATGCCAACAACAACAACGACTAGCCTCATGTCTGCTGGTTGTCATCGTGATGTCGGAATTGGCTCTTTCACTGTCAATATGCTAACGGGAAAGCAATTAGCTGTTGATGTCAAAGTATCAGGATTTTGCGGGCATGAAGATTATGAAAATAAACTTATCGTAAAGTATAAAGAAACTTTTGATCCTGAAAGCACCTTTGCTGCGTTTTTTGAACGTGCTGAAAATTATGCAAAACAATACTGCGACCAAATTGGGCTGGCAGAAAAAGCGGCCTAGAGGCCGCAGTGTATCATCTATGTTTTGTTGGATCTTTTGTTAAGGCAATAGCGGCATCAATAGCGTCTTTTCCTGACCAGACTTGCTGTTTTAATGCCTCTAAAGACGCGACAACTTCATTAGTGAAATTCTCACAACCGGGCTTGCTTTCTAAGTTTTTAAGAATATGGTGAATAAGTAGCTGGACTACAGTTTGTTGTCCTTTCATCTCTTCTTTAATTTGGTTGAGATAGAATTCTGTTTCTTGGTCTAGCATTTGCGTCCTTTTTACTGAGGTAGTCAGCCATCCCTCTATTCGTTTAGTAAATATTTGGCTGATCTAACAGTATACCTTAACTATCAATTTATTACTTTTAACCTACTCACAGGGGCGAGCTTATTTCACCCCACGGACGCCCATTGTTCTAATGGGGTGGAATATGAAAATGAAAGAAAATCCTGATATCTGGGTACATCTCGGTGACTGGCTCATCTCGATAAGAGAGCAAGGCATCGGGGCAACCCTCGCCGGGACAATGGCATTTCTTCGCGGCCGTTATCAAGGCGGCGGCTGGTTAAAGGTGTCAATTGATGCCTTTATGTGTGCCATGTTCGCTTGGTTCATTCGTGATGTATTAAATCTGTTTGGCCTGAATCCTGACTTGGCCTACATCGGCAGTGTGGTGATTGGCTATCTGGGGACAGACTTTATTGGTCAATGGCTGCGTAAGGCGGCGGAGAAGAAAGCGGGAGGCAACAATGACGAGAGGCATTCGTAACAATAATCCCGGCAATATTGATTACAACCCCGTGAACAAGTGGCAAGGTCTATTATCTCATAACCCGAATATTGAGAAGCGGTTCTGTCGGTTCGAGTCGCCAGAGTATGGCATTCGGGCACTGATGAAACTGCTGTGTAATTATCACAAGGGCGGACATAACAGCGTATCTAAGATGATTAATCGCTGGGCACCTTCCAATGAGAATAACACGACAGCTTATATTAATGGAGTTGCTAAGGCGCTCAATGTTGACCAGTTCGAGAGGATTGACGTTAATAAGCCCACGTTAATTGCGCTGGCTAAGTCGATTATCCGGCATGAGAACGGCAGGCAACCTTATCCGATGGAGACGTTCGAACGAGCGTTTGAGTTGTTATGAAATTCAACATCCAGCTTTTCATGATTGGTGCGCTGGCTCTTCTATCTACTCTGCTCAGTTTAACTTACTGGCAGTATCAGAAAAAAAGTAAGGACTACACAGAGCTGAATGAGAGGTATCAAGCGCAACTCACTGCGATAAATAAGCAGCAAGAGCAAATTAAACACCTCGCAGAGCTGGACAAGACCCACACTCAGGAACTCGCCAATGCCAAGACTGAAATCAACACTCTTCGGGCTGATGTTGCCGCTGGTCGTCGCAAGCTGCGCATCAAAGCCAGCTGTCCTGTGTCTGAAACCGCTTCCTCCGGCAGCGTGGGCGATGCAGGAACCCCACAACTTACAGAATCAGCTAAACAAGATTATTACGATCTCCTCAGAATGATGGCGGAAAACAGGCAGCAGACTGAGTATTTACAAGACTATATCAACACTGAATGCAGAGGAAATAATGGAAAATCAACACCGTAAAATCACTGGTTACCGTGAATTATCCCAAGATGAAATTGATTGCATGAACAAGATTAAGGCACTAGGTGAGGAAATAGGTCAACTTTATGATCATCTCGTAAAACCCAACACAAATGTTGATATGCGTTGGTTGCTTGAAGGTCGGACTGATCTGCAAAAGGGAATCATGTGCTGGGTTCGTGCTGTGGCTCAACCAACTACATTCTGAGTAGCTACCTCAGAACAAATAATTCGGGGTTGCAGGAGTATGTGAGGACGCAGTGTAAGTGAGAGGACGGTGGGAGTGCCGTCCTACTTCGTTTTATTATAAGCACAATATGTAATTCCATACTCCCGGGTGTACCGTTGTACATTGAACTAAACAGCTACTCCATGCTGAGCTGCCTGGGGTAAACATCGAGCAAGTCGCAGAATAGGTTGGCGTTGAAGTTAAAAGCGTTGAGCCAGCTATTAGGTAAAGAAGATATTTTCTCATAGTTATTACCCGCATCGTTTACAGCATTACTACCACACAACCTGATAAACCCATCACACTGCAACATCAAGCGAATAATGCTTAACAATTAGTTATCAACTGAAACTAAACCCAATATTTCTTTACCTATTCCCTGAGTGGTTAAAGGAATACCCCGAGCCATCACATATCGTGGTGGCTTTTGTATCTGAATTTCGCGCATTAGCACGCGCCTATCTAATCCAAGAACCTACAGAAAGTGAATCTGAGAAAACCGTTAATTATGTGGTGTTCTTGGGGCGGATTTTCTGTGCTAACAGGTTCACTTTCTATAGGAAACCACATAATGAAATACCCAACAGTCGCTATTAATGGCATCTCAGTTCGTGTCGATAATGAAGGACGTTATAACCTCAATGACTTACATGCTGCTGCAGTTGCTAACGGAGAAGCAACCGAATCTCAAAAGCCGAGCAAATTTATTCGAAGTGCTCAGGTCAGGAGATTTATAGAGGTACTGACCAAAGGACAAAAAAGTCCTCTGGAACAAAATCAACCAGTTAGGATTAACAATGGCGGTGTTAATCCGGGAATATGGGGTGTTGAGTTATTAGTCATCAGATATGCGGCTTGGCTTAAACCTGAATTTGAAATTCGGGTTTATAACACCTTCCGTGATGCTGTCCGGAACGAGTTTGATGTCATGGCCCGTCTGAATCGCTTAGATCTGACCATTGAAGCAGAGACAAGGGATATCAGTGCTTGTGCTCGCAAAATGAGTCACTGGGGCGCGGGAGGGAGAAAGCAGTTACTGCTTGCTGCCCGCGAACGCATGATTGAGCAGGTTCAGCCATTCTTACCGGGGGTTCAGTCAATGCCTCCTCAAAATTGAGTTGACTGATTTTATGAGTAAAAATGGCGATGATTAAGGTTGTCACTTTGACTTAGCACTCAGCGAAATATTTCGTTTATTTCAATGCCACAAAATTTTATAAAATACCCATAAATGGGGGTGATAGAGGTCTGTAGAGCATTTAATTGTTATCATTACCTAAAATAAAAGGAGATAACATGAAAAAATTGATAGTTATGCTTGTACTAGGAATGGTTAGCTTTGGTGCTATGGCAGTTGACGGGTATAAAGATGCAAAATTTGGTATAGCAGAAAAAGAATTTCTTTCGAAAAAATTGTGTAACTTTGAAAAAGTAGGAAATTTTCCTCAAATGAAGGAAGTTACATTTTATTTATGTACTGATTTTTTATTTGCTGACAAGAAGCATGGCGCAACGGCACTTTTTTTAAATGGAAAATTTAAAAGATTAGATATCATTATGGATAGTCGAGTATTACCACTAAAGGGATCCTTAGAGAGAAAATATGGAACGCCATCATCAATGCCATCGCAGGAAGAGATTGATAACGTGAAAAGAAATGGTGGCAATGTATTTATGGGTTTTGATGGAGACACAGTAAGAATCGAGTTAAATGTAGAACGAGGGAAAGAATACACAGCTTTAGTTTATACAGATCCAGATTTTGGTAAAGTAGTGCAGGAGCTAACTCGTAGAAAGTTGGAAAAAGATATCTAATATGACAATAACCACCTTCGGGTGGTTTTTTGCTTTATAGGAAAAAAAATGGCACTCACCGACAAACAAGAAATGTTTTGTCGCGAGTACCTCGTTGATTTGAACGCGACACAAGCGGCTATTCGTGCGGGGTACAGCGAGAAGACTGCAAACCGTACTGCATCTGAGAACTTGTCAAAACCTGATATCCAGGCACGTATTGCCGAACTCAAAGCAGACCGTAATGAAGAAGTCGGGATCAACGCGACTTATGTATTAAAACGGCTGGTTGAAATCGACCAGATGGATGTGCTCGATATTCTCACAGATGGCGGTGAACTCAAGCCCGTCAAAGACTGGCCCAAAGTGTGGCGCACCACTTTATCTGGTCTGGAAGTCCTTGAAGTGGGCTCACAGGATACGGCTGCGTTACTCAAGAAAATCAAGTGGCCGGATAAGGTGAAGAACCTTGAGTTGCTTGGCAAGCATATCAGTGTTCAGGCTTTCCGTGAGCAGGTGAAAAAAGAACACGATGTTGTTGGTACACTGTCTGATCTGATGGACGAACTGTCTAAGGGATAGCATGAAGCCGGCACATTTAGCGTTACTGCGCGATAAGCTCTGGCGACTCAACAATCTCTACTGGATAACCAACAAAGAGGGCCGTCCGGTCAGATTCAACATGACCCCAGAGCAGTTGGAGTATTTCGAAGGCATTCACACCCGTAACATCATTCTCAAAGCCCGTCAATTGGGGTTTACCACCGAAGTCTGCATTATCCAGCTCGATGCGGCGTTATTCGAATCCGCCCGATGTGCCCTGATTGCGCATACCTTAAATGATGCCAAGCGCCTGTTTCGGGAAAAGGTCAAATATGCTTACGACCGATTGCCTGACGAGATTAAGGCGGCGAATCCGGCCAGTAACGATGCGGCAGGAGAGCTGGTCTTTCAAAAAGGCGGATCGCTATATGTCTCCACGTCGTTTCGTGGGGGGACATTGCGTTATCTGCATGTGTCCGAGTTCGGCAAGATTTGCGCCAAGTTCCCCGACAAAGCGCGTGAAATTGTCACCGGAGCATTTGAGGCGGTATCAACGGATTGTTTCACCACGATTGAGAGCACGGCAGAAGGGCGGGCAGGTTATTTCTTTGACTACTGTCAGATGGCGGAGAAAGCCCTGATACAAGGCAAACGACTCTCTAACCTTGACTGGAAATTCTTTTTCTTCTCATGGTGGAAAAACCCGCTGTATGCCATTGATCCGGTCGAGCCCACACCGCAGCGATTGGCTGATTACTTCGCTGAACTGAAAGCAAAACACAGCATCACCCTGACCGAACGCCAGCAGGCGTGGTATCTCGCCAAAGAGAAGACGCTGGGTGATGACATGAAGCGGGAATATCCCTCGCTCCCCGCTGAAGCTTTCCAGCAATCGGTTGAAGGTGCTTATTACGCCAAGCAGTTCCGCTGGCTGTATGAAAACAAACGCATTGGCAAATTACCGGATAATTCCCATCTGCCTGTCCATACGTTCTGGGATATCGGTGTCGGGGATTCCACGGCTATCTGGTTTGTGCGTGAAGTCGGGGGAGAATTCCACGTTATCGACTACTACGAGAATTCAGGTGAAGGGCTACGGCACTATATGAAGGTGCTGAAAGGCAAGGGTTACACCTACGGCGAACACTGGGGACCCCATGATATCGATAACCGGGAATTTGGTTCGGATGCGAAATCACGCCGGGAACTGGCGCGGGAAGGGTATGAAATCGATGGTCAGCGTTATTCGCTTATCTTCAGGGTTGTGCCGAAAGTGGCGGTAGATACCGGTATCGAGTCTGTGCGTGAAATACTGCCCAAGTGCGTCTTTGACGAGGAGAAATGCAGTGAAGGCATCTCCCATCTGGAAAGCTACCGTAAAGAGTGGGATGACAAACGCGGTTGCTGGAAAGATAAACCCTTGCATGACTTCACGTCACACGGTGCTGATAGCTTCCGTTATTTTGCAGTGGCTAAGAATAACCGCAAGGCAGTCGGTGCCTTTTTCTTTTAAGGAGCGTCTTTCGTGAATGAAAGCAAAACAGAATTTCTGGTCAACAGTCTGGCGGATACGCTGGCTAAACGGAGGCTGTATGTGTCAGGCGGTGTCAGTGGCAATACCAAGCGCACCAATATTTACGCGGAGTTTGGCTACCCTGAACGGCTCACCTTTCGTGAGTACTACAACGCCTATGAACGTCATGCCGTGGCACATGCGGCGGTGCATCGTCTACTGGATGGCTGCTGGCAGGATAACCCGACTCTGATTGAGGGCGAGGAGAAGAAAGAATCCAGCGTCACCAGTGCATGGGAAAGGGAGGTCACCAAGCTGCTCAAACCGTTCTGGGCGAAAATCAAAGAGGCTGACCGCCGTAATATGATTGGGCATTACTCCGCATTGCTGATTCAGGTGAAGGATAATCAGGCATGGCATGAGCCGATTGATACCGCAGTGGTGTCCCGGTTAAAAACGGAGGCACTGGTTAACCTGATCCCGGTCTGGGAATCTCAGCTTACCGTGGCGGAATGGGATTCGGATATCAACTCAGAGAATTACGGACAGCCGACGATGTTTAACTTTGATGAACGTCCGGTCGGTCAGGTTGATGTTCAGGGGCCCGCCAAGCAACTGGCGATCCATCCCTCCCGCGTCATTATCTTGTGTGAAGGGGCGGAGGATGGCGATATCTTTTCCGGTACGCCGTTACTTCGGGCAGGCTATAACAAACTGCTGGATATTGAAAAAGTGTCCGGAGGCAGCTCAGAAGGCTTCCTGAAGAATGCCTCCCGTCAGATTGGTGTGGAGTTTGATAAAGAAACGAATTTACACGATATCACTACGGCAGCGATTCAGGCGGGTTATCCCGATCTGGGTGCCGCACTGGAAGATAAAATCAGTAAGCTCAATCGGGGAACGGACTCAGCCGCTGTGATGCAGGCAGGCAAGCTGAATGTCTTATCAGTCACGCCGGGCGACCCCACACCCACATGGGAAGTGACGACCCGTGAGTTTTGTGCGTCTGTGCAAGTGCCGTTTACCGTGCTGTTTGGCACACAAACCGGAAAGTTAGCCGGTGACAAAGACGATACCACATGGAAAGTCCGCCTGAATGGTCGCCGTTGGGGATTTCTGACCCAGTATATTACCCGGTTGCTACGACGATTGTGGGAGATTGGCGTGATCACACCGCCCGGTTCTGGCGAGGTCACTATTGCATGGTCTGACATGCTCGCCGCCAGTGAGCAGGAGAAGATCGACAATATGATTAAGATGGCAGAAGCGGCCCTGAAAACCCAGCAGGCATTTGGCACTCCGATATTTACCGCCAATGAAATTCGTACCGTGGGTGAGCTGGAGCCACTAGAAGACGAGCCTGAACCCCAGGGCGCAGCAGGAGATCCGCTGACTGATGAGCAGAAACCGAATCGGAACCCCGATCATACCGAGAAATAAACGCGACCCTACCCAGTCATACCGCCCCGTCAACAAGATGTTCCGGGATATCGAACAGCGATACTACGACATCAAAAAGGCCCTCAGACAGCTCTTTAATCTGCACTTAACCGGTAGAGCACAGGCAGACAATGCCGGGTTATCGCATACCCTGCATGGCAATACACTCTATCAGGTCAATGCGGGCAGTTTTATCTATGACCTGTCAGCCGCTGAGCTGGCCTTATTGCTTGAGCAGATACAACTCATTCTGGACGACTATCTGCTGGCAGGCGGTCAAGACCAGCTCTGGGTTTTCGAGTATGTGGCGCAGGCGTACCAGCGCGGCACTGTAAACGCTTATACCAATCTGTCGGCGCAGTCCGCTGTCTATGCCCAGCACACCACGCTTTCAGCGCTGTTATCCATGCCTGCTTATCAGAATCAGGTGGCGGTGGCGCTCGTCTCCACCTACAGCGACTGGAAAGGGCTATCTGATGCGGCAAGGGCAGATTTATCCCATGTGATTGCGGAGGCGATTGCGCGAGGGATTAACCCCAAAGAGACGGCAACCATTATCAGCAAACGTCTTGATGTGTCGATGAGTCGGGCGAAAAACATTGCCCAGACAGAGCAGCTTGGCGCATTGCGGCAGGCCAACTGGAACGAAATGGCATGGGCCAAAGCGCGGTTAGGGTTAAATACCCGGCTGCTGTGGTTATCAGCCCTGAAACCGACGACCCGACAATGGCATGCAGTCCGGCACGGAAAACTCTACACCCAACAGGAAGTCGAGGAATTCTATGCCAAAAACGGTAATCGCTACCGCTGCTACTGTGCGCAACAGCCCGTCGTGCTGGACGAGGACGATAAATTGTATAACACCGGCCTGACCGCACGACTGGACGAAGAACGCCAAAGCTGGCAAGGCAATTCAACTCAGTAACCATTCAACAAGGTGACAGCATGGGATCCTTTGGAATTCATATTAAGTCACTGGCCTTAAACTCCGCCAATATCGCAACAGAGACCCTTGATGGTGATGCACATATCGTCATTCGTGGCGTGGTGCCTGTCGTGGATGATGTTGTGATGAACGGAGGATTATATCCCGCCAGTGAGATTAACAAAAGCTATCAGTCAATGGAGGGGAAACAGGTGCCTTACGGACACCCCAACATTGATGGTCAGTATATTTCGGCTGATATGCCCCGTGCGGTAAATCAGTTTCATATCGGCGCCTGGGCGGAGAATGTCCGCAAAGACGGTGACCGGGTGATGATGGATGTGAAGGTTAACCGGCGATTTGCCGGATCCTCAGATAAGGGAAAGGAGTTCTTATCCCGTGTGGATGACATTATCGCGGGGAACAGTACCGATCCTATCCATGTGTCCACCGGATTATTGCTCCAGCGGGAACAGAATAAGGGCAAGTCAAAAGGCAAGGCGTATAGCTGGATTGCCCGGAATATGCACTTTGACCACATCGCCGTGCTCCCTGTCAGTGAGCCGGGGGCCGCGACACCGGAAGAAGGCGTGGGGATGTTTGTGAACGCTGACGGTGAGTGTCTTGAAGTCGAACAGGTCAATCTGTCTGATGCCGCCAATTGCACTCAGGAGAGGCTGATTGATAAGACGAAGTTCTTCTTTAGCAACGCCGCCAATTTCTCCTTTGACGACATTTATGCTGCCCTGAGAGCGAAGTTAAAAACGACTTACACCGAGGATGACTGGCCTTACCCGGAAACGGTGTGGCCGGACAAATTCATCTATTACCACACCGGTAAAACCTACCAGCAAAAATACCTCATGAACGATGACGGCACCGCCGAATTCGTGGGGGAATCTGTGGAAGTGGTACGCAAACCCACGGAATACGAAGCAGTCAACACCAATAAGGAACACAACCCGATGAAAGAGATGATCATTAATGCCCTGAAAGCGGCGAATCAAGCCACAGACGGCAAATCCGACGAGGAACTGCTGTCTGCTTATAACTCGCTTAAAGAGAAAGAAAAGCAGGCGCAGGACAGCCAAAAGAAAGAAGACGATGAGAAAGCGAGGCAAGCCGCCAATAACGCGGCTCAGCCCCCGGAATGGTTTAAACCTTTTGTGGAGAAACTCACGGCGATTGAGTCTGGTCTGACCGCCAATGCGGACAAAGAAAAAGCTGACAAACGTGCGGCAGTCAAAGCCAAATTCGGTCTGGATGATCTGGCGGTTAACGCATTAGATGGCGCAGCCCTCGATGGTCTGTATGCCCAGTGTCAGTTCTCAATGGGACTGAACTCCGCCTTTACCCACACCCCTACTGAATCTTTCACCTCAATGCCGGAGTAATCAACATGGCAAAAAATGGAAAACGCGTTATTCATGCGGGCGGTTTATTCCCTAACCCGATGCTGAACAGAGAAGGGGCGGCAGCCGTCGATACGCTGCCCGGCACGATTGGTTATTTTGAGAAAGGCAAATTCCACGCCTCAGCGGACGGCAAAGAAGCGGCCCTGCTGTATGTCGCCAATATCGATTACCTGCGCTGCCAGACGGTGGATGATCCCATTAAGGCCGGTGAGGTAGTTGTGGGTATGCAGCCGATGGCAGGCATGTTCCTGAATCTTCGGGCCACTACCGGAACGTACAAAAAGGGGCGGGCCGTGGCCGTCGCAGAAGGCCAAATCACAACGGCAGGTGAAGGTCTTACCGTCTTTGCCTATATCGAAGAAGACACCATCACAGCAAAAGCGGGCGATCTGGTTCGCGTGGTTTTTAAATAAGGAGAGAGTCAATGCTGGTATTTTCAACTAAAAAGGCCACCGAAACCGGAAACCTTGACGTCAACCAAATGCAGTTCCGTGAACTCGAAGCGGCCCGTAATGCTTCGGCGCAGGCCGTGGCTGATTTTGTTGCCCGTACCCGCTGGCGAGGGGATGCGGCTAACACACCAACACTGGATGCAGTCAATGCTATCGACGATATCCGCCGTCTGTATCGCACCTATGACCAGACGGTACTGGCCGAATTTGAGCCGAACACCGAATTCACCCTGTTAAATGACCTGATGCCACTGTCCCGTTCGGTGCGTCTGGAAGAGTCGGTATATGAGTACGCCCGCACCGGTGGTAAAGGCTGGGCACATACCTCTATGAGCGGTCAGATTGGTGCGGCACTGGATGCGCGGACGTATTCTTTTGATGGCACGATGGTGCCTATCCATGATTCCGGCTTCAAATTCCAGTGGCGTGACCCGATTTTCAACAAAGGTTCAGCACTGGCATCACTGGCCGATGCGCAACGCGGTTCGGTTGAGAATGTGCGTCGTCAGTACATGGATTACGTCTTTAACGGCTTCCGTGATGAAGAGGGCAACTACATTCAGTTTGACGGCAAGACGTGGAAGGGCCTGAAAGCCGATGAACGTGTGGGCATGGTGGATTTGGGAGCCGGTGGTCTGAACATTGATTTCACCCAAGCCGAGGCAAAATCTATCCGCGAAGGGGCCATTGCCCTGCGTGACACTTTGCGCCTGAAAAACAACATGTACGCCGAGCAGACGTGGTATGTCTCCGGAGACATCCTGTCTCACTGGGAGAAGATTTACTTTGATGTGAATGCGACCCGTACCGTACTGGAAGAAGTACAGAAGCTGACCGGTATCAAAGCCATCAAAGAAGATTTTGAACTGAAAGGCAATGAAATCATGGTCGTGCCACTGGGTGCGGGTGTGATTGCCCCTATCGTGGGGCAGGCGTTCGGTACGGTCGCGGATCCGCGTCCACACTACAACTCTGACTATGTGTGGCGCACATGGGGTGCGGCTGGCCTGATGGTCAAGACCGATATCAACAACCAGCACGGCATCTTGTTCGCGAAAGGCTAAGGAGCAGTTATGGCACGGGTGAAAGTGATTGCGGGTAATCTGTTTTCGGGGGCCAGCCTCCAGAATCTGGCGGTGGGTGATGTGGTGGAAGTGGATCCGATGACAGCGAAACGCTGGGCACAGATTGGGCTGGTCGAATTCATTGAGGACAGAGTGTTTGCAGTGGCTACACCCCACCATCCTCCTGAGTCTGACCCAGAAAAACCACCCAAAGGCAAAGGGAAGAAGGATAAACCCGATGGTGACGATAACGCTGAATGACATCAGGCCGATGATCGCCGAGCTGGGGTTTACTCTGCCTGATGCTGTGCTCGAACTGCTGCTGAATCAGGTCAATGAAACCGCCGGATGCATGGTGGCGCAGGGCTATGCTGAACAACTACAAAAGTTACTGCTTATCTATGCCACTGTGCGTCTGGCTTCTTTATCCGGGGCCAGAAAAATTGCCTCACAAAGTGCGCCTTCTGGGGCTTCACGTTCATTTGCTTATGACTCGTCTGGTACGGATTATCTGCTTAAACAGATGAGAACGTGGGATACGTCCGGTTGTTTGTCTGGCTTGCCGCTGGAGAGTCAATCGGTCGGCTTCTTTGATGTGGTGGGGTGAGGATGAGCAGTATTGCTAACTGGGCGTATACCGCCCCTTGTACCTTCTGGAAGCTGTTGGGCAATGATGAATACGGAAGCCCGCTCGGTTATGACGCGCCGAAAATCATCTGGTGTGATTATCAGGGCGGACTCGCCAGCAAGCTATCCGGTGTCGGGACTGAACTGATTGCCAAAAACACCTTCTGGACGGAGTTTGCGGAGGCCAGCATCGGGGATTATATCCTGATAGGTGAATCCTCCCACCCAGACCCGATTGCAGCAGGGGCTAACGCCATTCAATATGTCACGTTTGATGCTGATACCTTCGAGCGCCTTGCCGATGATTATATCTTAGTGACAGGAGTTTGATATGGGCGTCAAAGTCACGGGGATCCGTGAAGCCCAGTCCCGGCTTAATTCGCTGATTGGCGATATCCGGGGGCGCAAAGTGGTGCGTGCTGTGTATAAGGCGCTGTATATCGGCAGTACACAGGCCGCACTGTATACCCCGATTGATACTGCCACGCTGATTAACTCCCAGTTCCGTGATGTGCGCTTTGATGGTGTACGACTCACAGGACGCGTGGGTTATTCGGCAAACTATGCCGTCTATGTCCATGACCCCAATGTGAAGCAGGATTTTCGCCGGGCTACGGCGAAGAAAGCCTTTCTGAAATCCGGCTTTGATGAGATGCGGCGGGAAATCGATAACGCGGTTGCGCAGGAGCTGAAACTCTGATGGTCTTTGAACACTTCCGCCATTATCTGGCAAAGGCTGAACTCACTGATGGTTTTAAAATCCAGATGCTCAATTGGATTGAGCAGAAAGGGGATGGTGGTCAGGCCCAATATATGGTGTTCCAACCCGCGGGCGGCACAGGTCGGTTGGATGATTTAGGCGCTGATGACCATGTGCAGGTCATTCTGGTCAGTGGGCAGAACAATCCCCAGCCGGTTATCCAGCGCGCACAGGACATTCTGAATTATGTCGCGGCCCATCCTGATGATGAGTGCCTGAATGGTGTCTTTAATCTCGGCGGCCTGACCACCCCCATTCCTACTCAGGAGAACCGGTATGTCATCCGGCTACTCTTTCGCTGTACATCCTAATCAGGTCGCCTTGCGCGGCCTTTTTTATTTTTATGATAAGAGGTTATTCACATGGCAAATTGCCCGGTAGAGACCAATAAACTGATTGGTCGTCATGCCATTATTCGTATTGCTAAAGGGTGCCCTGACACCGCGCCGAAACAATCTGATTTTTTACGACTTGGGGCGCTGACCACCAAATCCTTCGACCTGTCACCCAACACCCTGACTTCTGAAGCCGATGATTCAAAAGGGCTGGTCGAAAGTGTCGTCACCAGTATGGACTTAACCATCAGCTTTGACGGGGAATACCGCAAACAGGATAAGAAAGACGACTTCGGCCCGTTGCGTTTGTTGAAGGAAATTCCGCAAGAAGTGCAGGCCGGTCGCCAGCCGGCCTATTGGGTGCAGATGGATTTCACAGGCGATCATGCCTTCGTGCTGCAGGGCTATATGGTGTTCACCTCCTGGTCATCTCAGTTTGGCGCGAATGAGATTGCCACCTATTCGGGTGAGTTAAAGGTCAGTGATGCCGACTCGGTGGACTGGTTGATTGAAGAAGTGCCGGTAAAACTCCCCAAAGCGGGATAACCGTCGTTCCTTGATATTACAAAGGGTGCTGATGCAGTGCCCTTGATCATATTCAGGAGGCTTTATGACACTCATGCTTGAAATCGGGGAGATGGTGATCTCCACGGAAAAAAAAGATTTTTCACTCAGTCCCTCATTCGCTGCCATGACCCGTCTGGGCACACCCCGGCAGATCGTGGAAGCCTATACGGTGCTGAACGGCGCAAAGGCACAGGCACTCATTCAGCGGGCAATGTTGGCTTACGGCACACTCCCTGACTGGTTAATCACACTGATGGGAAAACCCGTGTTTGGTCGCCCGGTGTTGTCCACGGCGATGTCCGTGATACAGGCATGTTGTGCAGAGGATATCGACGCGCTCATCGGTGAATGGCGACCCGGGCAAAAAGGCATGGTGTATCGTTCGGGCAGTATGCCGGTTAAGGATATTATTCCCATAGCCAAAGAGCTGATCACCCACGGTGTGATGGGTAAAGTGAAGCTCCGAAAACTCCAGCGCCATGAAGGAACAGAAGCCTATTCTGACCAATTTAACGCGATGGAATATATCAATGCGGCGCGGACGCATTTTGGTATGTCGCGTGAGGAAGCGGAACGGTTAACCATGACCGAGTTCCAGATGATGCTGAAAGCCAAATTCCCGGATGAAAAAGGCTTTACCCGTGAAGAATACGATGCGGTGATTGCGGCGGATGATAAACGTACCCGTGATCTGCTCAGTGGTAAACGCAGACTGGTGAGTATGAAATAATCAAAAAGAGCTTCAGCCTATAACGCCTTGAAAAATAATTGTTATTGAAAGGCTAATGATGGGGTTTTGATAGAATTCGCTAACCTATTAATGATTTTCAGTGATAAAAAGAAGTAAATACCCCTTATTTGTGTACAAATAGTTGATTATTCGAGGTGTATCGCAATTTAAAGTTAACTTTCTTTACAAAATGTGACAATCACGCAATTAATAGCGTCCTATCGAAATGACGAAGCCCCTAACTATAGCCGTAGTCAGGGGCTTCTGAATTGTCCAGTATTAATTAGGAACCCAGATGTGAGCATTGTAACAGTTAAGGAAAGCAGTCCAATAATCAACGTTCCATTTTATGGCGCAGATCTCTTTATCGTGAATTATAACGGTGTGCCATATGTACCGCTGAAACCAATTACCGAAGGAATGGGGCTGAGTTGGGCCTCGCAGTGCACAAAGCTGAAAACACGCATTCAGGCCAGTGTAGAGAAAATCCCAATACTGACTAAGCAGGGCCTGAGAATAATGAGCTGCCTTGCGCTTGATGAACTTGCTGGCTGGTTGGCTATGATCAACTCCAATAAAGTGAAAGCGGCTATCAGGGATAACGTTATCTGGTATCAGGAAGAGTGTGATGATGTGCTTCAGGTTTACTGGGTTGTGAATGAAGCAAAAAGGAAAGAGCAGGCAAAGCCTCAGCCGACTAGCTGTAGATACCTCGTTAAGCTGGAAGTTTATGATCATCATCTCAAGAAAACGAACATCTTTACAGGCGGAGTGGATACCCCAGAAGGCATTGTGAGCGGAGTTGCTAGGAAATATGGATATAGCATCGAAAAAATGATTTCACTGCCCGAGCACATACTTTGATTTCAAGCCAAGAACGGCAGACAGTTATTTGAACGCTATTACAGGGTTTTATTCAGGGAGTATCTGGTGGAGTAATGGGATAATGCTCTGCTTCATAGGCTTCAATCAGTAACACCATGACTTCCATATAATCGAATTCAGGTGTACCCATTTCAGGTGGATTATCAAACAATGGTGCTATTGCCTTCAATGCTTCCTGATAATCCAGCTCTGTTTTGATGGGCTTAATATTCACTGTTTGCTCCATATATACGGCATCACATTGATACATTTTAACCATAAATGGAACAAATAAAACACAGTCTAGGTTGTTGAACCCTCGGTTCAAAGAGTCTAATATTACCTCAGTTATATTTATCTATGGGCTGAGTTTGAATCTTTGGGTTGGGAGGCTAAATGCCATTGCATCTTAAAAATATAGATAAAATTGCTGCTGACTTCAGTCACCTGAATGAGTCTAAGCGCAATAGCGATCTGTATGATGCTCTTGCTCCACTGGCTCATGAGATCGTAAAAGACGTTGATGAATTAATTCTACCTCCAGGCTATCGGCTTATTAGGGTCGATAAGCGATTGAACATAAATAAGCCTCATTTTGAGTTAGCTTTATTGTGTGATGTTACACATGAAGTTGTTTATTACAACAAAGTCATAATAACTGATGATGTAGAGTTGAAGTGCAGGCCAGTATCTCAAGTGTTACTTTGGCGAACAAAGAAACCTAAGCATAATGGAGCGCTTAATGGTTTCGCTTCAAAAGTATTTTTCCATTATCTGATTAAAAGTTATGACGTGATAATTTCTGATGTTAATCAGACGCATGAAGGAATGTCATTCTGGCAAGGCAGGATGTATGAAGCGTTGGAATATAACCTATATGTCTACGGTTATGATGTAATGAGTGGTGAAGTTAGACAAATATCTAATCAGGATGAAGTTGGTGACTATCAATCTTGGTTATGGGGAAGTGAAGAGCATCACCCACACCGATTAGCCATCATATCGAAAATAGTACTACCGAATAATTAACCCGTCACCGAACGGGTTTTTCGTGCTTAAAATAGGTGTAACAATGGATAAAAATTTATTTTCCAGACTCACTGAAAGCATGATCCAGATGAATGAAATCATTGAAGATAAACGGGTTCCCTCGCGTGAGGCGACTGTTGAAGCAGTGAGAGTAAAAAGCATTAGCCACCAAGCAACCTATTATGAGAAAAACAACTCATTCAGAACTCCCGATTAAGCGGCTGCATAACCATGCGGTCGCGCAACAATTACGAGGGTTCATTTATGGAAGTAAGAAATCGTTCTGTCAGACGACATCATATGTATCGCTTAAAAGCAAAGCGTCAGCAATATCATAATGCTGACGGAGATTCAGATAAGGTATCGGCGGGTATTTGCTATGTAACGCCTTGCTTATGCTCCTGCTGGATGTGTGGGAATAGCCGTGATGTATTCGGTATGGGCATCAAGGAAATTCGTGATAGAGCCAAATATACAGATTAGTATACCAACCCGCCTAGTGCGGGTTTTCCGTCTCTACTATCTAGCCGTATCTTTTGATTGGGTTAAATCTTTGATTATTTCTGAGGAGTAGAAGGCAATATCTTTATTTTTGTGCTTGGATAGTCGCTCAAAACGTGGAATTTTTGAGATAAGGATTTTTTGTATCTCGAAGACATAATCAGGGGTAGGGTCTGTGTAATCAGGAATGTGTTTAATGCAGTCAGATAATCCAGATATCAGATCTAATATCTCAATGGAAATGTTTTCTTTTGTATGACCAATCATTTCTAACAAGAAAGGTAAAGCAGGAAGTGCCGTAGAAGAGATTGAGATATGCTGGTGACATAATCCCCAGTCCAATTGAAAAATAGCTTTTTTTGCTTCATCAATATCATCAGATAGCAATTGCATTAAATGTTCGGGTACAGATTTGGCTGCTCCTCCGGCAATATTGAAGGAACTCCAATCTATAGCTTTAATTCTGCCTTTAATAGTTTTGTGATCCATTTCTAATTACGTCTTGTGAATTCATTAGGTTACGTTATCACATTAAAATTGGATGTGTGTAGTTCCGTTTCCCTGTTTACTCATATCATTTTGCGTTATTTTGCTCTAATTGATTGGTATCATGAGTAAAATTTAATGATGAGGGATTATGATGTCAGAAGTATCAATATCGGGAGAACCTACCGATTACTATAAGAGCATCGTCACTAATAATGGAGATGTAATTTATAAAGCGAGCCGGGACAAAATACGAGAGCTATTGTTATTTCGAAAAGAATTCATAGACAAAGCTGTTGCTAATGGCGCTGATGAAATGCAGGCATCTATGGATTACTTAGATGTTCTGGATATTTTTTTATTAAATGAACCTATAGAAGCAAGAACAGATATCTATGAAGTTCTAACCCAAGAGCTAAATATAATGGCTCAGCAATTAAGTAGCAAAGCAAATGAAATTAATCAAAAAATAGATAAGGATATGGCTACTGTCGAAAACATAGGTAAATGGATAGGTGCTGGCATATTATTTTTATTTATTTTGTTTGTGTTTGTTTCAACTAGATAGGTGTCTTAATAAAACGGATACATTTACTGGTAGAACGGAGATGCCAAGAGAAATTGTCACTGGAATAGCCAGACAATATGGATACCACATTGAAAGCATGATCGCGTTGCCAATCGGCATATTATAAGAATTGCCTATAACCATATCATCACTAACTAATCATAACCTCGCTTCGGCGGGGTTTTCTTTTTTCAGGAGCTAGAAAATGGCAGAAGTTCGCGTAGGTAATATCGTTTATCAGGTGCAAATGGACGTAGCCCAACTGTTGACAGCGCAGCATCAGGTAAATAGCAGAATGAATGATCTGGAGCGAAGCATGGGGAGAGCGGATATAGCAACGAGAAGGCTTAACTCTTCCATGTCATCATTATCTGCAGTAGCGGCAAGCTTAATTTCGGCGCTTTATGTGCGTCAAATTGCAGGTTATGCGGATGCCTGGACTAGCGTTAATAACAAATTAGTTAACTCCAAGAAAGCACACGAAGAACTTAATGAAGTGACTACGCGTGTCTTCGATATTGCCCAAAGAACCAGAACGAGTCTGGAAGCAACTGCCACATTATACGGACGTCTGGAAAAAGCGACCCGATCATTAAATATGAGTGCTAAAGAACTGGGTGATATGACCGAGACGATAAATAAAGCTCTTATTGTCTCCGGTGCTACTGCGGCAGAATCATCAAGTGTACTGATTCAGTTATCACAGGCTTTGGCGGCGGGTGCGCTACGTGGTGAGGAATTCAACTCCGTCAGTGAAAACGGTATCAGGATAATGCAAGCTATTGCGGATCATCTGGGTAAAGATATTGGTCAGTTAAAGGAAATGGCAGCGCAAGGTAAACTGACCTCTAAAATAATCATTGCCGCAATGAAGGCGAGTGCAGATAAAATTTCCAAGGAATTCGCTAAAACCACTTCGACAATAGAACAAGCATTCGTTGTTGCTAACAATAACGTCACTAAGTTCGTGGGGGAGTCCAGTAAGGTCAGTACGGCAGCGAATATATTCAATAAATCATTGGTAACACTGAGCGGCAATCTGGATACCTTTTCTACCGCTATCGGTATGGTTGCATTGGCGGCTGTCGCTAAATTCAATGGCGCACTGGCAAATAAAGTCAAAGCGGTACAGGCATCAGTACAGGCAACTAACGCTGAAACTGTTGCTGCTCATACCAATGCCTTAGCAACAGAGCGTGCAGCCATTGCATCCAATCGTAAAGCTCTCGCTGACATGGATCAGGCAACGCTTGCGTTTCGGCTTGCAGAAGCTGAATTTGTTCACGCAAGAGGAACCAATGCCGCAACGGTGGCAACAAATGCGCTTATAGCGAGCAAGGAGGCTCTTGTAGCGGCAGAACTTAAAGCTATTACTACAGGTAGAGCTGCAGCCGCTGCTACTGCCGCTGTTGGCGCTACTGCTGCAAAAGCATCAGTAGGATTACGGCTACTGAGTAATGCATTCGCTTTTGTGGGGGGATGGTTTGGTCTTATCACCATCGCCGCAGGGGTCTTTTACTACATGTATGAGAAAACCAAACAAGCATCAGACGGTGCGAGGGAATACGCGAAAAACTTGGGCGATGTTAAAGAAAAACTCAAAGATTTGAGCGCAGAAGAGGTTGCTGCTGAAGTTGATAAAATGAATAAATCCATCAAGCAGATGGAAACTGACGCCAAAAATGCAGCGCAAAAAGTGGATGAGTTACAGAAGGAACTCGATAGGCTCAAAGACCCTAAACAAAGAACCATCAGAATTGCTACTCACATGTATAACGGGCTTGATATGGATCAAGCTGAGAAAGCCGTTGCGGAAGAAGAGAAACAAGCACAAGAGGCGCTAACGCAAGCTAAGGCTGAAAATGTACGCACAACAAGAGAACTGAATAAAGCCAAAGCAGATTCGGCAATCATGTCCGACATCAGCAACAAAAAGATAGAGGAAACCAATAAGCTCATTTATGAGCAGGGTAAAAAAGAAATCCCCAATAATGTTAAAGAATGGGAGAACGCCGGGAAAACTTACGGGGAAGTTGTTGAGTTAATAAAAACTAAACTTGGCAGCCTTGGTATTGCGATTAAATCTGTTGGTGGCGATACAGAAGAGGTCAATAAGAAAATGGAGGCCATGATTAAAAAGGCCGAGCGTCAAGTGAAAATTGCCTCAATACCGGATGAAAAAGGCAAACTGAAGCAACAAGCTGAATTTGATGCTGAAGATGCTGGCGCAAGTCCTGAAGATACCGAACAGCTTGTCAATTTGGTGGTTAAAAAATACGAAATTGAGGAAGAGGATAGCAAACGGAAAAAGGCTGAACAGGAGGCAGAATCTGCGGCTAAAAAGGCGGCGGAAGAGGCAAGAAATCGCTCTCAACAGATTGAAGGCTCACTTAAACGCCAGCGCGAAGAACTCGAACGCCTCAATACGGGCTATGAAGAAAACAGCCTTGAAATGGCTAAATATGATGCTCGTCAGGCGATGCCAGAGGGCTCTAGTGAAGCTCAGATAAAAGCAGCGGAAGATCTTGCTGCAAAAATTTGGCTGGCTAATCAGGAAAAAAACGACAAGATTAAAGCCTCTGAACTTGATGTTGCAACGCATTCTGCAGCGCTTCGTAAGAAAGAAGAAGATGATCTCACGAGGATGTACGATAAGCACCTTATCGACGAAAAAACGTTCCAAGAACAGATGAAAGCGATTAAGGATAAAGCCGCAGAAGAGGAACGACAACGCAAAGTCAATGAGGCCGTATCACCTGCCATGAAAGAGCTTGGGGAATTCGACCCAGTACAAAACCTCATTAATGAGCATGACAGGAAGATAGAGGCTATCAAGCAGTTTGAGCAACAGCATACTGAGCTTAAGGAACAAGCCGAGGCCGCCAGAGCCGCTATTGAAAAGAAATACCAAGAAGACCTGACCAACGCCCGATGGGAACAATGGAAAGGCCAGAATGAAATGTATCAATTTCTGGGGGATTCGATGGAAGCATTAGGGCAACGTTCCGCCAATGCCATCACCGGGCTGTTAACCGGTACTCAGACCGCCGATGAAGCCATGCGCAATCTGGCCTTAACCATCACCAATGAAGCGGTCTCCGCACTGGTTCAGATGGGCATGCAGCAAATCAAGAATATGATGATGGGGGTAGCTGCTAACAAAGTTGCGGCGGCATCGTCTGTTGCTACAGGTGCGACCATCACCACAGCAATGGCACCGGCTGCGGCAGCAACCAGTGTGGCGACAATGGGGACGGCGGCGACTGTCGGGATGGCAGCTATGACAGCCGCAGTGCCTGCCATGATTGCTTTATTGGGCGCGCGTAAAAATGGTGGGCCAGTCAGTCCGAACGGCGCATACCGGATTGGGGAAAACAATAAGCCGGAGATATTCAAAGCCAATAATGGTCACCAGTACATGATACCGGGTGACAGGGGCAAGGTGGTCAGTAACCGGGAGATGGGCAAGGGCGGCGGTGGCACTTCTGTGGGCAGTATCCATATTGCCTTTCATGTCCAGACACAGGGTAACTTCTCTGAGCAGGATGCGCGGATGATGTCAGGCATGGTCAGAAAGACCATCTATGATGTATTGACCGATGAGAGTAGGCCGGGCGGTATGCTGAATCAGTAGCGCCATCTCAATCACCTGTTGTTTAATGTCAGGGTTAACACAATATTGGAGATAATATGGCTGGTATCCAGTTTATTACAGATGAGAACGGCAACAAGCTAGCGGTAGTATTGCCTATTGCGGAGTATGAACGCTTACTGGCTGCGGCAGATCGTGATGAAGATTATGTCAGCATCCCTTACACCAAAGGCCCTCATGACGATGAAACCATCCCTCATGAAATCATCAGTATCATGGTGGATGAGGAAATTACCCTTCATGCGGCATGGCGTATCTATCGTGGTTTGTCACAAACCGAATTGGCGGAAAAATTGGGCGTAAAGCAAGCTGCCGTTTCCCAGTTTGAAAAAGCAGAACGCCCCCGTCAGGTGACATTGGAAAAACTGGCGGCATTGTATGAATGTAGGCCAACACAATTAACACCGGATTAACTGCAATCCCTTTCTATGAATACGTAATGACACAAACCCGTTTCGGCGGGTTTTTTGTGTCAACAAGATAACAATTTGTCTGATTTTTGTTCATTAAAGTTGAGGGTAAGCCTTTATTGAAATACAATTGAATTACATTGTAATTCAATAAGGGGGTTTATTATGGCGACAAATCGATTAGTGCAAGCCCGTATTGACGGTGAGATTAAAGAAGAGGCGGCGGCTGTTTTGGCGGCAATGGGATTGACGGTATCAGATGCGGTTCGCATGATGTTAACGCGAGTGGCGCGGGAAAAGACATTGCCATTCGAACCTTTAGTGCCAAACGAAACGACGATTGCAGCCATGCGGGATGCGCGTGCGGGCAATGTCACAAAGGCGGCTGATCTCGATACCCTGTTCCGTGATCTCAATGCGGACGCCTGAATACACGAGTCAGTTCAGACGCGACTATAAGCGCGAGAAGAAAGGTCGGCACAGTGCAACACTGGATGCTGACCTTCAGGCTGTCTTATCTCTACTTCTGGCTGATATACCTTTGGAACCACGACACCGGGATCATCCGTTATCGGGTGATTTGAAAGGCTTTCGGGATTGTCATGTAAAACCCGATTTGGTGTTGATTTACGAAAAGCCGAATGAAGAAACGTTAACGCTCGTCCGTCTTGGTTCTCATTCAGAGCTTAGTTTGTAATCTTTTTGATAGAACATAGCAGAAGCCCCCTCGTGGGGCTTTTTTTATAGGTGAAATATGACAAAACCAGAATTTATCTGGCGACCGCAGGATAACTATGAGGTCAGCCATGAACCGCGTGTCAAAGTGATTAAGTTTGGTGACGGTTACGAGCAGCGCATCAAAGACGGTATCAATAACCAGTTAAAACGCTATCAGCTCAACTTTGCCGGGAGTGCTGAAACCGGACGTTCAATTGATGCGTTCTTACGGGCACGGGGCGCGGTGGAATCGTTTGTCTGGCGAACCAGCGACGATAATCAATTGCGCACGTTTGTGTGCCGCGCGTGGACAGTTAACCGCCATCGGGTGCGCTGGTCGGTCAGTTGTGTGTTTGAGGAGGTCGTGGCATGAGGGACATTCCGAAAGCAATGCGGGTTGCCGTCACTGAACTGGGCCAGAACGCGATCCTGAATTTGTATGAAATCGATTTAACGATGTTTGGTGGCGATGTCTACCGTTTCCATGATGGTATGAACGGCAAGTTACAGCCGGTGATTTGGCAGGGGCTGCGCTATGAGCCGTATCCGGTGGAAGTGACCGGGTTTGAGATGAGCGGCAAAGGCCCCAGTTCCCGTCCGAAAATGGTGTTTGCCAATATCAATGGCTTGCTGACTGCTATCAATCAGGATTTCAATGATGCGCTGGGCGCGGTGGTCACCCGCCGTCAGGTGCCGGAGTTGTATCTGGATGCGGTCAACTTTCCGAACGGCAATCCACAGGCCGATCCGACTCGTGAGGCGGTCAGCAAATACCTGATAGAACAGAAGCAGGATGCCAACGCGGACTTTGTGACCTACATCCTGGCTTTACCCAGTGAAACGGACGGGGCGCTCATTCCGGCGCGGGTGATTCAGGCGGATATCTGTTGCTGGCAGTACCGTTCCGCCGATTGTGGCTATGACGGCCCACCAGTCGCCGATGAAAAAGACCAGCCCACCACTCATCCACTGAAAGACCGCTGCTCAAAGAAATACAGCGGTTGCACGCTGCGCTATCCCCGTCCTTTGTCTATTCCCTTTGGCGGTTTTTTGGGTTCTAACAAGTTAGGTTAATCATGATTGAACACCACATTATCGCCCACGCGAAAGCGGAAGGGGTGAGGGAGTCATGCGGCCTGATTGCCGGTGGTCGCTATTTCCCGTGCCGCAATATTTCACCGGATCCTGAGCACTATTTTGACATTAACCCCGATGACTGGATAACGGCAGAGTGCTTTGCCGATATCGAGGCCATTGTGCACAGTCATCCCAATGGCAAGCCCCGATTAAGTACCGCCGACCGCACGCAGCAACTCAAGACGGGCCTGCCGTGGTGGCTGGCTTGTGGTGATCGGGTGCACCAATTCCGCCCGGTGCCGCGTTTATTAGGCCGGGCATTTATCCACGGGACACAGGATTGCTATTCGCTGATCCGGGATGCCTATCATCTGGTAGGCATCGAATTAGATGATATCGCGCGTGATGATGCGTGGTGGAACGCAGGGCAGAACCTTTATCTCGATAACAGCTTAAGTCAGGGCTTTGAACAGGTGGATGAAATCCAGCCCGGAGACATCATTCTCATTTGTCTGGGGAGTCAGACGCCTTGCCACGGGGCGATTTACCTCGGCAATCAGCAAATCCTGCATCACAGGCCAGATCGCATCAGCAAGCGCGATGTTTACGGTGGTTACTGGCTCAAATACACACATTCAGTCTGGAGACATCCACAATGGTCAAGTTACAGCTTGGAGGCCATCTTAGAAGATTTGGCCGTCGTTATGAGTTAGAGGTGCGTGACGCGGCAGAAGCGGTCAGGTGCCTGTGTTATCAGTTAACAGGGTTCCAGCAGGCGCTGGCGGACGGGCAGTTCCGTATTCGTATTGCCGGGCGGGATATGACAGATCAATCCATTCCGGCAGGCATGAATCACCCGCTGAATGACGGTGATACGGTCACTATTGTGCCGGTGGTCAGCGGGGCAGGCGGAAATAGTGCGGGGATAGGGATGGCAGTGTTGGGCGTGGTGGCGATTGCTGCTGCATTCTGGACGGGCGGTGCGTCGATTGCCATGTGGAGTGCTTACACGGCGGGGCTGGCGATGGCGGGGGTGGCCCTGCTGGCGGCTGGGATGGCGACCATGCTGACCAAAATGCCGGAGAGTCCGTCGATGGGTTCCAGCAAAACCGAGGGCAACCGCTATTTCAGTTCACTGGAAAACCGTATCGGGCAGGGTTATCCGGTGCCCATTGCTTACGGTGAGCTGGTGGTGGGGTCGAACGTGATTTCTCAGGGTCTGGAGACAGAATAATGGCTAAAGGTGGCGGCAAGGGCAGTACCCCGAAACTGCTGGATGATAATCTGAAGAATAAGCAGTTTCTGAACATTGTTGATCTGATTAGTGAGGGACAGATTGAAGGGCCGGTCGGTGGCCTGCAGGGGTTCAGGATTAACGGCACGCCTGTTGTTGATAAGAGCGGTAATCCCAATATCCACGGCGTCACTGTCCAGTGGCGGGCGGGGACGCAATCGCAGGAGCCGTTAAGCGAGTATCCGTTTGTCGAAAGTGAAATCCCGGTCAGTGTTGAAGTCAAGAAAGACATGCCGATACTCCGATCGGTATCGAACCGCGATGTGGACAGGATCAGGTTTACCGTGGGCGTCAGCCAGCTTGTTAAGACCGATGATAAGGGCAATCAGGAAAACAGTTCGGTGCAACTGTCTATCGATGTGAATGACGGTTCTGGCTGGTATAACGCCAAGTTTGTGCATATCGGCCCGGCAAAAATCAGCGGGCAATATCTGGAATCCCACACTATTGATGCGCCGAAGAAAAAGCCGTTTCAGATCCGGGTGTCCCGCTTAACGGAGGACAGTAAAAGCGACCGGCTGCGTAATGGCACGGTCTGGGCCAGTTATACCGAAATTACCGATACCCTGATGAGCTACCCCAACAGTGCGGTGGTGGGAATGCGCATTGACCGCTCACTGTTTGCTGATACGCCTAAGCGGACCTATCACATCAAAGGCATGATTGTGCAGGTACCGGATAATTACTTCCCTGAGACGCGGGAGTATAAAGGCGTCTGGACAGGGCGCTTTAAGCCTGCTTACACCAATAACCCGGCATGGATATTCTACGATTTGGTGACCAATACCCGTTATGGCATCGGGAAGCTGATGGGATCGTTTGGCTGTGACAAATTCGCCCTGTATGCCATCGCGCAATATTGTGATCAGCTTGTGCCGGATGGCTTTGGGGGGATGGAACCCCGATTTACCTGTAATGCCTATATTGCAAACCAGCGTAAGGCACGGGATGTGCTGGATGATCTGGCTTCGGTCTTTCGGGGCATGCAGGTCTGGAACGGACTGCAACTGACCTGTTTTCAGGACAGACCCACCGATCCGGTCTGGACATTCACGAATGCCAACGTGGTCGAGGGCAAATTTAACTACAGTGCAGCGGCAAAGAAAGCCCGGCATACGATTATTGAAGTCACCTGGGTGAACCCGGATAACGGCTGGAAAGAAGAACGGGAGCTGATTCAGGATGATGCGCTGGTTGACCGTCTGGGCCTGAATGTTAAAAAGGTAACCGCTTTTGGGTGTACCAGCCGGGGGCAGGCGCACCGGGTCGGCAGATGGATCATCGAAACCGAAAAGCTCGAAACGGATTCCGTGACATTCAGTACCGGTCGTGAAGGGATTAACTGCATACCGGGCGACATTGTGGAAATTGCCGATAACACCTTCGCCGCCGCGCGTATTGGCGGGCGGGGGCTGGATTTCTCCGGTAAAGAAGTGCGTCTTGATGCGCCCGCCGAGTTTGCCTCCGGTGAGTCCGGCTATTTCTCCTATATGGGCAATGAAGGGCAGTTTGTCCGGGTGGAGATTGAATCCGTTAGTGGCGATGTAGTCACGCTGAAAGACGCGCCTGTGGGATTGCGACAATGGGGCGTATTCTCCATTGCCAAGCGATCACTGGTCACCCGCTTGTTCCGGGTTATGAGTATTGCCGAAGACACCAAAACGGGCCATTACAATTTTACTTGTATTCAGCATGAACCCCAGAAAGAAGCGGTTGTTGAGAACGGGGTTGATTTTCAGGGTGCGCCTGCCACGCAGAATGTGATCCGTATTCCCAATATTGAACGCCTGAGCATGGCTTACATTCAGGACAGTACGCAGGTGCAGGCCCGTGCGATGTGGGCGACGACGACGTTCAACCGCGCTGTCACCTTTGATGTCATGATCTATCGTGACAATAAAGTGGTTTCACACGGTAATACTCAAGAGCTGGAATACTATTTCAGTGGGTTAGAAGCGGGTGTCTATACGGTCGGTGTCCGTGCCCGTGACGACAGCGGTATGCTGGGTGATGAAGCTAAAGTGCCGATGGTGATTGGTGCCCCGGCTGCCCCTTCGGTTATCACGATTGAGCCCGGCTTTTTTGAGCTGAAAGCTATCCCGTATATCAGCGCCCCCAAAACACTGGATACGCAATTTGAGTTCTGGTTCTCAGACAGATCCATCCCCGATATCAATGAGATTGAAACCAAAGCGGACTTTTTAGGGATAGCGAAATTCTGGACAAAGGGACAGCTCAAAGCCGGAACTGCCTACTGGTTTTACGTCCGCAGTGTGAATGAATTCGGTAAATCGTATTTTGTCGAAGCGCAAGGCAAACCGGATGACCGGGCCAAAGAGATATTAGACATTACCGGTAAGCAGTTTTTGTCTTCTGAAAGTGGGAAACGTCTGGCGGAAAAAATTGATCTCAATGGTGAGAAAACAGCGGAGTTGGAACAGCGGGCGCGGGCGCTGGGCAATAAGGCCCTGAACCTTGAGCAACAGATTGGCGAGGTGGCGGAAGGGGTGATGACCAATACCCATTTCAGCACCCAGATCAGCCACAATCTGCAAGAAGAAGTCGGTAAACGTAAAGCCGATATCACCCGTCTTGAACAGGTGCAGGCGGATGAACAGGCGGCCCATGCTAAGTTTCAGGAACAAGTCCGTGCTGACGTGGCGGATAACCGGGCTGCAGTGTTGGATGTTAAGGAATCACAAACCACACAAGAAAAAGCCGTGGCGAAAGCCATCAATCAGGTGAAGACCAGCCTGCAAACCACCGACGATAATCTGACAGAGGTGAGCGGGCGCGTCACCCAGAACACGGATGCTATCGCTACAGCAAATGAAACTCAGGCTAAGTTTGAACAAACCACCCAAGCCCAGTTTGCCGCCCAGCGCAGTGATATCAGCAAAATCGAAAAGACGGTGACCGATGCCGAAAGCGCGGTGTCCGAAGCGTTAATGCAAACCTCGGCACAGTTTAACTCACTCAATGAACAGCAACTCGAATCGACGGCTCGGATTGTGCAGGTTGAAAAAGCCGTGGCCACGGAAACAACGGCCCGTGCCGAACTGGGGCAGCAAATCCAGACCCGGCTTGGGGAGGCGGAATCTGCCATTGTGGAGGTCAGACAGAGCCAGACCGAGACGGATAAGGCACTGGCAGACAGTCAGACACAGCTACGGGCGGAAATCCAGACGGGCGATAAACAGTTGCAGGACGGGATCGACCAGCAGGCGCAGCAGTTGTCTGCGATTCACAGCACGTTCAATGAGCAGAAAACGGCGATTGCCGAGCTTGAGCACACGTCAGCGAAATTACAGCAAACCCAGCAAAGTCAGTACGACACGCAACAATCCCAAATTACCCGTCTGAACGAGACGCTCAGTCATCAGGAGCTATCACAGGCGGAATCTGCCCTGCAACTGGCGGCACAGGCTAGTCATTCAGCAGGTGAACAGCGGCAAATCAGGGCCGAAATCAGCCGGGTCGATAAAGCGCGGGCGGATGATCGGCAGGCGTTTGCCCAGTCGATTGAGACTCTAACAGCCAAAGTGGGCGACAACGCGGCGGTGCTGGAAGAAAAAGCCACGGCGGTGTTTGATATCGACGGTAACGGGCATGCCATCAAAGATATCGGGGCGGGGGTGAAATACAACGGTCAGTTTTATCAGGCCGGGATGGTTATCGGGGCTGAGGTCAAAAACGGCAAGGTGGAAACGCACTTCGGGGTACGGGCCAATCAGTTCACGGTAGTCAATCCCACTAACGGTAAGCTGGAATCTGTTTTTATGATTAAAGACGGGCAGGTGTTTATCAAGGAAGCCTTTCTGGGCACGGCGGTGATTGACGGGGCCAAAATCAACGATGCGTCTATCACGATGGCAAAAATTGCCGATGGGCTGCGCTCCGATAACTGGCCGCACAGTGGCTGGAATCTGCCGAAGAACGGGGCGTTTGAGATGAAAGGCACATCAGGCGGGGTGCGGATCGCGCTCGATAATACCGGACTGGCTGTGTTTGATGGCAATGGCGTGTTACGGGTCAAGGTAGGAGAAATTTAATGAGTGACATCGGATTATTAGTGCATCCCGGTGACGGGGGGAAACCTTATCGACTGGATTCAGAACGCGCGCAGACCCTGAGCCTGATACGCACAATAGCGGTCGATTTGCACGGTGATTACCGTAAGCAGGGCTGGCAACAATCCCGTCATATTCCCGAAGCCAAAGATTTTAATATTGTCCTGATACCGACCAAAACGGTCATGGTGGGGCAAGATGGCAACGTCTCTGCCATTGTCGATATCCGAATCCATAACATCCGCATGGAAGGGGAGTATCTGCGTTTTGAATACAGTGACAGCCCCAATGGTAAACCCGACTGGTATGGCAATGTCACCGGCTGGTTTGATCCCTTTTTTGAACACGACCAGAATTTCTCTATTCAGGTGTGTGGCTATCCCAAGCACAGAGAATCCTTTGGTATTCAACTGGCGGGCATGAATGGGATTGCCACCCTGTCCAATCAGAACCGGATGGGCTATTGCGTTTACCGGGGAAAAATTAATTTAGGCCGTTTTGGACAATGGCGGGTGCCGGATGCCATCCCGAACCGCGAACAGTGTCTGGTGTTTGCCCGGACGGACACACCGGGGGCGGCGATTGGCATGAATCACGATAAAGTCATCATGAACAATGATGTACCCTGCGAGGTCTATGTCGTGATTTTCTCCAGCGGGTTCTCCCTCAGGAAACCCGATGTGGGTGTGGCGGTATATAACGCCTCCGGGGAGATGACTTACTCATCTTATTATTCGCCGTTTTTTTTAGGCGAAATGATCCCCGTCCGAAACGGGAGCGGTTCAGCTCAAAACATTGCTCGCCCGATGATACATCTTAACCGGCTGGCAAAGCTGGCTAAAAATATCCGGGGAAACAGTTGGCGCTTTGCCGATTCCGGTTTCAGCTTCTCAGGCCGCACTATTTCGGTGAATGAAGCCGGAAAAATGGATTTTGAATATTTTCAGGCGAACAGCTTCAGCTACAAGCCCATCAACTACGACATCTACGCGATTAACTTCGACGACTATTTCTAATTTTATTTTTTCAGGAATTTCTCATGATTTACACACAAGGCACACTTTCCACCGTGTCCGGCTCCGCTATTGTCCGGGGTGCGGGCACTAAATTTAAAGATAACCTGAGCGGCGTTGCGCCGGGGCAGGTGATGATTATCCAGTCCGGCAGCAGTAATTTGCTGCATATGATACAGGCAGTGAATTCCGATACAGAGCTGGTGCTGGCAGATAAAGCTAAAACCACGCTGAATAATGTCACTTACCAGATCCAGACGACGGTGCCCAATTCCATCTCCGATGGTGTCCGGCATATGTGCGCCATTAACAGCAATATCATCCAGTTTCTCCAGAATATGGATCAGTGGATGACGCAGAACGGGGCGGTGGAGGTAACTCTGCCGAATGGACAGACGGTGCCACTGCAATCTATACGAACATTGCAGGCGGCGATGGATGACAAACTGAATAAATCCCAGAATGGGACGGATATTCCGAATAAAGCGGCGTTTGTGAGGAATATTGGGTTAGAGGGTGCAGTCATTCAGAATGCTTCTGGGGTTCAATTCGCTGGTCAAGTGATAGCGGTTGGCGATGGGTATACTAATTTTTTGGCAAAACACGCGGGAACCGGACTAGCAGTTAATTTTGGGACGCAAGGTGAGTATGGATACGTCATTATCCAAAAGGGAAGAGAAACGTTGAGTAATTATCTTTTCCCTGAAGGCGTTCATGGAAATGTTTTAGCAATGGGGTGGGGAGGGAATGTTTATGCAGGTCAGGATGGTATTATCAGAAAATCCTCCCCTATCATTCAAATCCATCCCGATGGTAAATTCGAAACTAATGACGAATCCGAAGGCGCAATCGTCTCTAAACTCGGCCTCGGTCATTATCAGGTGACAGGTGTGCTAGGCTATAACGCCGATGGCGCATGGGGTGTGCATGGCGGCATTTCCTCACCGAAGAACAACAACGGGCTGGAACTCATCTACATTGATGACAAGGTGAATAAGGACGGCAGTATCACGATTGAGACCTTCCACCGTCAGCATTCTCATTTACCGGAACGCTTTCAGAATAAGCGGATAAAAGCCCTTGTGAACGGGGAGAAAGTGTACTATCAGGACGGTGAACCGTGTGATATTCCCGAAGGCTGCCGCTTGGATGTCCGTGTCCAGATGCCGGCGAATTCGGTGTGGAATGTGAAGCAGAAGGCGGCAGAGGTTACGACTGATATTGATCAGGCTGAACCGGTGGAGTGAAGTCAGCGAAATGATGAACCCGCAAAAAATTGCGGGTTAGCATTTTGGTTATTTATTTTATTTCTTGGAGAGGCGAATAACGTGACTCTATTTTAACGTTGACGTCAAAGGCACCTGAATTATCTTCATAATAGGTATCTAAAAATATAAGGGTTAATTCACCCTCTGTGGGAACTGTCCTGTGAAGTACTCCATTGCCAATTTCATAGGTGTTATCGCCAATCTTTGCGATTAATCCCCCTCCGGGAGGATGAGGAGGTACGCCTTGAGGGGCAGACCAAGGATTGGGTATATTATCAAGAGAATACTGAACCCATCCCGAAGCAGTCACAGAGATTACATCCCCTTTGTGGAGTATTAGTCCAGTGGGTTGACCCTGTTGAAGTTTTCCAGAAACAGTTCCAGACCAATCATACATAGTATTACCTCCAAATTATATTTTGAAAGCGATAGAAGAATTAAGATTGTGACTATTTAGTGTCAGGCATTTGCACCCGAACAGAAATAAATCTGCCATCAGGAATATCGATTAAATCACCGTCAGCGTAACCTTCACGTATATTTCTGGCGAAAACAGGGGCATCTGAGTGTTCACGGTGGTAGGTCATTAATTTGATGGAACCATCAGGTAGAACTTCATGGTTGACCCAAACCATTGGCAGATCGTTCTGACAGCGTGGGATATCGATGTTATTTACAGTTCCATCATGACTGAATCCTTTAACACCTTTAATTAGATATGTACCTTTTGATAAATATTCAACAGTAGTCCCTTCGGATTCATCGTTGGTGGTGAATGCGCCAGAAGAGAAAATTTCGATGATAGGGGAGGCTATCCGTATGTAGCCATTGGGGTCATTTATACAGTTTCCTCTCAATACCAACACCTGACCATACGTAACTCTGGGCATCTCTATGACAGCAATATTTCGATTATTTTCAGCGTCTCCTGCCCGATCAATGAATCTAAACATCACCGGATCAGAGTCTAATGCCCTTTCTATTCTGCGCCGTCTTCCAGAACCATCCGGTGAATAAAATTGGACACCCGATACATTGCCGGTCAGGTTGAGGATTGAACTATGCAAAACGTTGGCGTAAACATCATTAAATCGGACATTTGCTGTTTCACCTAACCCAATATTTTTTAAAAAATTAGTCTTGTCAGGAATATCAGCCCCGTTCCGATCTTTAGACAAGCGAGTATTGGCATTATCATTTGCACTGCTGGCATTTTGATTGGCGCTATTGGCTAAATCATATGCTTTTTTAACAGATTTAGATGTTGCAGCGGTTATCTCACTATCACTGTTTGCATCATTATTTAGTGTAACAAATCCCGGCTCTGTCTGGGTTGCATATGGATGATTACGGCTTGCAGCATGTTCTGCAATAGCTTCTTTGACATATTCCGGTGTTGCAACGATCACGAGATTACTCTCGCCTGAGACAGGTACATCAGGTTTTTTATCTTGCATATTTATTCCCTCATCTAATCAACAATACACATTGCTAAATAACATGAAGGCGGTGGGAGACTTCTCCGCCGGTGAACATCAATAAAAGGGTTCATCAATACGGGAAAGTACGGCTTGACTAATATTTGATAGGGAGCATGTTTTTTTGGCAGAATGACATAAAATGACAGGCGGGGAATTAATAAAATTTATATGGCCATTGATAAAAATGAATGTATAGAAAATTACACAACTACAATTAATTAAAAAATAATTTTATTCGATTAGTTTTATTATGGGTTAAGGATTGTGATTTAGGTTAGTTAAGATATCAATTATATTTTTCACATGGGTTTTTAGTAATTAATGATTTCTATTTATCAATAATATTATATTTCCTGCAAAAACCAAGAGTCAATATGTAGGAGTGTCGCTATTTTATTTGGAGTGATATATATGCCAGAATTAAAAAATACTATTTTAGATTTATCTAAATTACTCACTATAGGCCATTCATTCAATGCGTATCCTAATGGCAATATTTACATAGGCAAAATAGATACCGATCCGTCTATATCTGGGAACCAGATTCAGGTTTATCTTGAGCTTGAGGATGGAACGTATATTTCTGTACCGCAACCACTGAGTATCAATCCGGCCGGATACCTTGTTTATAACGGGCAGATTGCTAAATTCGTTACCGAGCAAGGACACTCAATAGCGGTGTATGATTCTTATGGGGTGCAGCAGTTCTATTATCCTAACGTACTGAAGTACGATCCTGAGCAGTTCAATGAAAAATTGAAAGATAACGGTATAGATAAGTTAGTCGGATCATCGTTCAGCGGTTCAGTTTACAGTGGTTACAGTTTAGGAATTTTTAAACGAGCAGGTAATTTTAGGAAAGGTTCGGTAGTAAAATCCAAATTTGACGTGCTTTTATTGGATGGTAAATATTATGCCTACCATCTGGATGTCGAACACGTTGTTACTGAAAAGGAAAATGTTCAGACTAACTGGGTGTGTGTTGGTATGCTCAACGGGTATCCAGTGAATGATATTCGTAATTTTGGGGCAAAAGCAGATTTAGTTGAGAAAGGAATTAATGCTACAGATTGTAGTGAAGCATGGGAGCTATGCTATCTGTTTTGCAAGCACTACGGTTACGCAATGGTATTGCCAGATGCTCCTATCTATGTAACTAAATCGTGTAAAGTTGGCAATTTAAATATCATATCAGAATCAGGAAAGGCAGGATTTGCTGATCCATATTACGGGCGCAGAGAAGATAAAATAAACTTCATTGATGGAAGTAAATCAGCCAATTGGACGTACTTTTATAACTATGACGAAGGATTAAATAAAACATGGTTTGATATGTCTTCAATTGCTACAGGATGTTTAGTATGCTCAGATAAAGATATTTCTATCCTTGTAAAAAAATACGATGAAGAGTTTAAGCTCAGCGGTATCGGTGTTCTTGGAAATCATCGGGCAAAGAATCAAATAGGCATTGATTCAGGAGTTCCTGAAGGATACGAAGGAGTTAGATCTGAGCTTAATAACATTTCTGTAGTTGGATGCGGGAGTCATGGCATATTATTTAGGGCTGGTTTTGAAATATCGTCACCTAGCGGTCTCAATCTTTATGCAAACAATGGGTATGGTTTATACGTTGACGCTCATGATGAAATAGATTCACCAGTAGAATACCTAACATTCAATAGGATAAAAGCTGATAATAATAGGTTAGGAGGGTTGGGCTTCAAACATGTTAGGGTAATGGTGGTATTTGATGATGTGATAGGAAATAATTCAGGTCAGTACGATTGCCCATACGTGATAGATCCGCTATTGGGGTACTGGAGAAAGATAACGCCATCTATTTATGATGATAGAGCAGCGCTAATAAAAATAGAGAATGGTACATTGGACCACGTTGGTGATTACGGTTCTATACACAATCTCACTTTTAGAAATATAAAAGGTGAGCAGGTTGTTAACTTAATATCCATTAATAATAAAGTTGGGGGTTTCGGTTCAATAACAAAATTAACTTTAGATAATATCCACGCCGTAGAATCAAGCAAGCTTAATAGGGATTTAAAGGGGTGTGTATCTTTAATAGATTGTTTATATCTTGAGGATGTGCAAGCCAATAATATCTATGTAACAGACAACATAATTAAATTAGAGATTGATAATATAAATGATATCAAAAACGATAGTGGTTCTACAAATATAGATATTAAAACAGTAAAACAGAAAGCTCTATTTAAAAAGTCAGGAACAGTAATCGACAGTGGTTCAACAACAAATCAGAAATTAGTTAATTTCACGGTTCAGAATATAAATAACACATCCGAAAACAGCAAAAGACCTACAAACACTTATAGAATTACAGCAATTAACTTTAATACAGTAGCGTATGTTGATGTGTTTCTGTTTAAATTTAACGGTTCATATAAGTGTAGGATAGTGGACGATAATGCAGGAGGAATAATTATTTCTACAGCAGCAGATAGCAACGGTAATATATCAGCAACCATAGAAGAAAATTGTTCTTATTATCTAACATGGTTATAAGTTCTTAGTTGGTATTTGGTAATGGAAGTGTAGCAGGGCGTGATAGAGCATATTTTTGACAGGCATTGAAAGGAAATCACAGATAGCATGCTTGGAAGTTTGGCTGCTATCTGTGTCGTTTTTTTGTCTCTGATAACGACACACGAACGATAACGCCGCATAAAGCAATTAATTAATGGAAATGCTACTCTTGTCGATAAAGTCATCTGTTCAAGGCACGGTAAAAAATAGGTTGAATTTCCTTCTATATATATGATGCAAAGAACTCCATAAAACACATGACATCATGCTAAGATCGAACTGCTGAAATATTGCTCTAAAGTTAGGTGTTTTTGATAAACAGGACAATATACAGGACAATTGGATTTATTTTTACTATATTTTACCAATAAAAACAATGAGATGAATTTAATGTTATTATTAACAACGATATCCATGATCAGCTGTAATAAATTGGTTGCGATAGAAAAACCTTTCATAACATGTTGATATGTTTGCTTTTCAATATTTCTGACGCTCATTAATGGCAACTTTCCCATAATATCACCCCAGAACTGGACATCTGTTCTGTACTGTCGGCCACGGGTATCGGAGTATCGGATAATATAATCAGTCGCAATAGAAGAAAGGGCTATCTGAGTTTTTTTTATATCGTCCATCTTCTTCATAACATTCGATTTATCATTGAGTTGTGATGCAATAACAAATTGAACTAAGCCATCAGCATCGCTGAATCGATGGTCAGAGAGAGTGAAATGATCTTCAATATTATGACAAAAAAATTGTTCAGCCTGTTTTATCTGGTTTAGATAATTTTCACGCTTAATAATAATTTCGTTATCCATAATTCGCCTTCCAATAGTTAATAAACAATAATAGGGTTGATGATGATATTCGGGGCGCTGAATATCAGTTCCGGCCATCAATAGAACATATCTATTTTGTGGGTGTCATCACTAAATTTTGTCAATAAGTGAGGAATTACAGCGGGTTGGCAAAATATGTGAAAGCTGAATAACAATTATCTACTAGTATGTTATGTTTAATCATATATATCCGTCGTTTTTCAAATTGAAATTCATAGGGTGTAGCTGGTCATAAATATAAAAATGGAGGAGTTATGTCGTCTAAATTGAAAACGGACTGTGCCTCAACACTTTCCATTAGCAGTGAAACTTCTGGCAGTAAGGCCTACCATTATTACAGTTTACCTCTGTTATCTGAGCAACTGGGTGAAATATCCCGCCTCCCTAAATCACTGAAAGTTCTGCTTGAAAACCTTTTGCGTAATATTGATGGTGATTCTGTTGTTGAAGATGACCTGAAAGCGCTGGTGGCATGGCAACAAAGCGGCCATGCTGAGCGGGAAATTGCCTATCGTCCCGCCCGTGTATTAATGCAGGATTTTACCGGTGTACCTGCCGTAGTCGATCTTGCGGCAATGAGAGAGGCTGTTTTAAGGCTTGGTGGCAATGTAGATCAGGTGAATCCTTTATCACCGGTTGATCTGGTGATTGACCACTCCGTCATGGTGGATAAATTCGGCACTGAGCAGGCGTTTGAAGAGAACGTTCAGATTGAGATGGAGCGTAACTATGAACGCTATTTATTTTTACGCTGGGGGCAAAAAGCCTTCAATCGCTTCCGGGTTGTTCCTCCCGGAACAGGTATTTGCCATCAGGTTAACCTTGAATATTTAGGCAAGGCGGTTTGGTATGAAAACCGTGACGGAAAGGATTTTGCCTACCCAGATACACTGGTTGGTACCGATTCTCATACCACAATGATTAACGGTCTCGGTGTGCTTGGGTGGGGAGTTGGCGGAATTGAAGCCGAAGCCGCAATGTTAGGGCAGCCAATTTCCATGCTGATCCCGGATGTGGTTGGTTTCAAGCTGACAGGAAAATTACGCGAAGGGATCACCGCGACTGATCTGGTGCTGACTGTCACACAGATGCTGCGTAAACATGGCGTGGTCGGCAAATTTGTTGAATTTTACGGCGATGGTTTGGCTGATTTGCCACTGGCAGATCGGGCGACGATTGCCAATATGTCGCCGGAATATGGTGCAACTTGTGGTTTCTTCCCTGTTGATGATATTACCCTGAGTTATATGCGATTAACCGGACGCAGTGAAGATGAAATTACGCTGGTTGAGGCTTATAGCAAACAGCAGGGATTATGGCGCCATGCCGGGGATGAGCCAATTTTCACCAGCAGTCTTGAGCTGGATATGTCTACGGTAGAGGCCAGTCTGGCAGGGCCAAAACGTCCTCAGGACAGAGTCGCGCTGGGTGGGGTTCCACATGCCTTCCAGTCCTCGATGGATCTGGATATTAATAGAAAGCAGGGGCTGCAATCATCTATTCCTGTGACAGTAGATAATCAGACATTTTCTTTGCAGGAAGGGGCGGTAGTGATTGCAGCTATTACCTCTTGTACTAATACTTCCAATCCCAGTGTATTGATGACAGCCGGCTTACTTGCTAAAAAAGCGGTTGAGAAGGGGTTACAACGGCAGCCATGGGTTAAAACGTCACTGGCTCCGGGTTCTAAAGTGGTAACAGAATATCTGAATCTGGCCGGATTCATGCCTTATCTTGAAAAGTTAGGCTTTAATTTAGTGGGATACGGCTGTACTACCTGTATTGGTAATTCAGGACCGTTGCAGGATGAGATTGAGGCTGCGATTAAACAGTCTGACTTGACAGTCGGAGCCGTACTTTCCGGTAACCGAAACTTTGAAGGGCGTATTCATCCATTGGTCAAAACTAACTGGCTGGCTTCTCCGCCGCTGGTCGTGGCCTATGCTCTTTCCGGTAGTATGAAGCGCGATCTGACCAGTGAACCAATTGGGCAGGATCAGCAGGGGCGTGATATCTATCTTAAAGATATCTGGCCGAGCAGTAAGGAAGTTGCTGAAGCAGTGGAAAAAGTCAGAACCGAGATGTTCCACAAGGAATATAGTGCGGTGTTTGACGGCGATGAAAACTGGCAAGCACTGGAAGTTGAAAGTTCAGCTACTTATTCCTGGCAGCCGGATTCAACCTATATACGTCTTCCGCCTTTCTTTAGCCACATGACACAGGAGCCTGAGCCGGTAACGGATATCCATCAGGCTAATATTCTGGCTATTTTGGGTGATTCAGTAACAACAGACCATATTTCTCCCGCCGGGAATATCAAGGCAGACAGTCCGGCTGGGCGATATTTACAGGATCATGGAGTAGCGCCGAAAGATTTTAACTCGTATGGTTCAAGGCGCGGAAATCACGAAGTTATGATGCGTGGAACATTTGCTAATATTCGTATTCGTAATGAAATGGTGCCCGGTATTGAAGGGGGATATACGCGCCACATCCCATCACAAAGCCAACTGGCTATTTATGATGCGGCTATGCGTTATCAGGAAGAGAAAAAACCGCTTGCCATTATTGCTGGTAAAGAATATGGCTCCGGTTCCAGTCGTGACTGGGCGGCTAAAGGAACCAGCTTATTGGGTGTAAGAGTGGTTATTGCGGAATCTTTTGAACGAATTCACCGTTCCAACCTGATTGGCATGGGGGTATTGCCGCTGGAGTTTCCACAGGGCATCACTCGTAAAACTCTTAACCTGACTGGAGATGAATTCATTGATATCGGCGGATTGAATGATATCAGGCCTGGGCAGGTTATTGTTGTGAAAATTACTTACCCTAGTGGGGAGGAAACTCAGGTTAATGCCCATTGCCGAATTGATACCAATACAGAGCTCGCCTATTTCTATAATGGCGGTATATTGCATTATGTTATCCGCAATATGCTGAAGTGAAAATAAGCATTGCTGAAATGAAAAACTGCGCCCACACCGACGCAGTTTTTATTTTCTTTTCTGTAGAAAGAAATTAGCTGGATTTGGACAGCAGATGCCCCATCAGGCGCGCTTTTGTATCAAGGTAGTAAGCGTTATTAGGGTTACGCCCTACAATAAGCGGCACACGCTCGACAATGTTAATGCCGGCTCCGACCATAATCTCCATTTTTTGCGGATTATTCGTCAGAAGACGGATAGCACGTACACCCAGTAATTTATACATGTCTGAACACAGAGTGAAATCTCGCTCATCGGCAGCGAAACCTAACTGATGGTTCGCTTCGACAGTATCAACACCTTTATCCTGCAATGCATAGGCCCGAATTTTATTCAGCAGACCAATATTGCGGCCTTCCTGGCGGTGATACAGCAGAACACCCCGGCCTTCCTGGCTGATTTGTGACAGAGCAGCTTCAAGTTGAAAACCACAATCGCACCTTAAGCTAAATAAAGCATCTCCGGTCAGGCACTCTGAATGGATGCGGGATAAAACCGGCTCATCACCAGAAATGTCACCATACACAAGGGCAACATGATCACGGCCTGTTTCTATCTCTTCAAATCCAATCATCAGAAATTCGCCCCAGGGAGTGGGCAGTTTGGCTTCAGCTACTCGTGTTAGCTGTATGTTTGTATTCATATGTTGATTTAGCTCGTTACAATGACAATATTGCGATACTCAGAACAATACCAGTTTGGAAATCAGCTAAAACTACGCAAAAATTTTCTCTGATTACAGTGCATGTACGCATCGCGAGTATAACAGAAATTATGCTTATGTTCGTAGATAAAGATATGTCGGATTTTTGGATAAAGCACAGGAGAGACAATTGCAGCTTGCAGTAATATTAACATGCTAAACTGTAAACATATTTTTGTAGACATATCCGGTGCCTTTATGCCGGTGAAAATTCACATACAGCGATACATCTAGTTATTTGTTTTACTTGGATATGCTTGTTCGACGGAAAACAGTGACGGAATTACAGGCAGCAAAGTAGAATATTGTCACAAAAAGGGTGAAATATTGGTTTAGTGCAATAAAATACTTCCTTTGCGTAGATGAGAAATGCTAATTTAGCAAGCCACTATGTCTGTTATTTGGCATATCAATCAGCAACAATCGATAACAGGAAACAATGTGAAATATTTTCTGATCTTATTACTGGCACTGGTTGTTTTTGTTATCTCAGTGACACTGGGAGCAAATAATAATCAAGTGGTAACCTTCAATTATTTGATTGCCAAAGGTGATTATTCGATATCCACTTTGCTGTCGTTTTTATTTGCCATCGGTTTTGCTCTTGGATGGGGAATTTGTGGCGGGTTTTATCTGCGCACCAGCATGTCGTTAAGACGCGCGAAACGTAAAATTAAGCGCTTGGAGACCCAGTTGGAGCAGCCAGTTGAATTATCGACAAAAACTGTCTCTCAAGCTCCAGTGGTTCTGGACAAGGAATAATACTCCATGTTAGAGCTGTTGTTTCTGTTGCTTCCTATTGCTGCCGCGTATGGCTGGTATATGGGACGCAGAAGTGCTCAACAAGATAAGCAACAATCGGCAGACCGCCTGTCACGTGAATATGTTGATGGGGTTAATTTTTTACTTTCGAACCAACAGGACAAGGCAGTCGATCTGTTTCTTGATATGTTAAAAGAGGACAGTTCCGCGTTTGAAGCACATTTAACGCTGGGCAACCTGTTCCGCTCCCGTGGTGAAGTTGAAAGAGCCATCCGTATTCACCAATCCCTTATGGAAAGTGCCTCCCTGACATTTGAACAGCGTTTACTGGCAACTCAGCAGCTCGGTAGAGATTACATGGCCGCGGGGTTATATGATCGGGCAGAAAATATGTTTGTTCAGTTAATCGATGAAAAGGATTTTCGGGAGAGCGCACTTAATTCTTTGCTGACTATCTATCAGTCAACCAGTGACTGGAGCAAAGCCATCGAGGTGGCAGAGAAACTGGTCAGGCTGGGTAAACAGCAATTCCGCGAAGAAATCGCCCATTTTTACTGTGAATTAGCTCTACAGGGAATGAGGGAAGACGGTTTCAGTGATGCTATCGGGTATTTGAATAAAGCTGCTCAGGCGAATAAAAATTGTGCCCGTGTATCGATCATGTTTGGCCGTATTTATATGGCACAGAAAGAATATACCAAAGCAACTGAGGTGCTGAAACGAGTTCTCGAGCAGGATAAGCAACTGGTTAGCGAAGTTTTACCGATGTTGCAGGAGTGCTATAGGGATCTTGTTCAGCCGGAAGGGTGGGAAGCTTTCATCCTGCGTTGCGTGGAAGAAAATTGCGGAGCAATTGCAGAGATCCATCTGGCCGACATTATTGAGCAAAAAGAGGGGCGTGATACAGCCCAGATTTATATTAATCGGCAGTTGGAACGTCATCCGACGATGCGTCTCTTTTATCGCCTGATGGATTACCATCTGGCTGATGCAGAAGAAGGACGGGCCAAAGAAAGCTTGCTTCTTCTGCGGAACATGGTGGGTGAACAGATCCGAACTAAACCAGATTATCGATGCCATAAGTGTGGCTTTACTTCTCGTTCACTTTATTGGCATTGTCCTTCATGTCGTTCGTGGGACACAATTAAACCCATTCGTGGTTTAGACGGGCAGTGACAATGTCACTTTATTGGTGGCGTTTTTTATTTATAAAATTTTTATGCGCGAAATAAAATTCATTTTAAAATTAAAGGCTAAAAAATGACATCCCATACAGGTCAAGCTTTAGGTAAGCAAGTTGAATCACCGGTTGTTGTTGCGTTGGATTATGACAATCAGGATGCAGCACTGGCATTTGTCGATAAGATTGATCCTCAATCTTGTCGTCTGAAAGTGGGCAAGGAGATGTTTACATTAAATGGCCCGCAGTTTGTCCGTATGTTGCACCAGCGTGGTTTTGACGTGTTCTTGGATCTCAAATTTCATGATATTCCTAACACCACAGCAAGAGCTGTAGCTGCAGCGGCAGAATTGGGCGTTTGGATGGTCAATATTCATGCCGGTGGCGGGGAAAGAATGATGACCGCTGCTAAAGAAATTTTATTACCTTATGGTAAAGATTCTCCATTATTAATCGCCGTTACTGTCCTGACCAGCATGGATCAGTCTGATTTGTTAGGCACCGGGATTGATGTGACACCCGCTCAGCACGCAGAACGTCTGGCGAAACTGACTAAACAGTGTGGTCTGGATGGTGTGGTTTGTTCAGCTCATGAAGCACAACAACTGAAAGCAGCATGTGGTCAGGAATTCAAACTGGTTACACCGGGTATTCGTCCTGAAGGTTCAGATGCCGGGGATCAACGCCGTATTATGACACCACCACAGGCAATTCAGGCCGGTGTGGATTATATGGTGATCGGGCGTCCGATTACACGAGCTGAAAATCCGGCATTGGCATTGCAGCAAATTAATGAATCAATCGGGATTGTTCATGGATAATAACTCACGTCTGGTTTATTCAACAGATAGCGGCCGCATTCAGGAAGAAAAAGCCCCACCGGCTCGCCCTAAAGGTGATGGGATTGTGCGTATCCAACGCCAGACCAGCGGGCGTAAAGGCAAAGGCGTTTGTGTTATCACAGGAATTGATGCTGATGATCAAACCATTTCTAAGCTAGCCGCGGAATTGAAGAAAAAATGTGGTTGCGGTGGCTCAGTTAAAGATGGTGAGATTGAAATTCAGGGCGATAAACGCGATTTATTAAAACAGTTATTGGAAGCAAAAGGGATGAAAGTCAAACTGGCTGGTGGTTGATTTAGCTTTTCATCTCACTATCTCACTTTATCAATCTTCACAAGCTATGCAATGTAACAGACTTATGGCATAGCTTGTGTTCATAATTCCCGTTATAGAATCTTATTTAGCCTGAATTATTATACGCGCTGCTTCTGCCAGTACATCAGGGCGAGCTTTGGCGTTTTTATCGCCGGGTTGAGTGAAATAAGTCACCAATACCAGTGGTGCTCGGTTTCCTGACGGCCAGATTACGGCAATATCGTTGGTTGAGCCATAATCACAGCGACCGGTTTTATCCCCGACAACCCAATCTTTTGGTAATCCAGCACGAATACTGGCATTTCCAGTGGTGTTTCCTTTCAGCCATTCCACCAGTTGCGTACGTTGTTTTGGTGCGAGGGAATCACCTAAAGTCAGTTTATATAGACTTTCTGCCATAGCCTGAGGTGTTGAAGTGTCACGCTTATCACCCGGCTGAACCAGATTTAATTCTGGTTCTTTACGATCCAGCCGAAACATCGTGTCACCGAGAGTTCGGGCAAATGTTGTCACACTTTCAGGGCTACCTAACTGGTTAATGATCAGGTTCATGGCAGTATTATCACTATATTGCAAAGTTGCTGCACTTAGCTCCGCCAGTGTCATACCAGTTTCAATATATTTTTCAGTAATCGGACTGTATTCAACTAAATCAGATTGTTTGTAATTAACTCTTTGCTTTAACAAATTTTCATCTGTTTCGCTTTTTTTCAACAGCGCAGAAACTGCCATAAATTTACTGGTGCTACATAATGGAAAACGCTCATTTGTGCGATAGCCGATAGTTGAATTGTCTGCGCTATTGATTAAGACCACTCCAAGATGCCCATTGGCACTTTGTTCCAACGTAGTAAGCTGCTTAATTATTTGCTCTTGCTGAACGTTATCGGAAGATGCCTGAGAAGGGAAAATTATCAGGGTACTCAGCAAAGGTAAGAGGGTTACAGCACCATGTATAAATTTGGGTATGAATTTAGGGGTGATTTGTTGTGTAGGGAATTTCATATGAAATTAAATGATGATTTAAGTTTTGTTATGAAACTGCCGCTTATAATAGCGGCAGTGTGTTTATGTTCTGGAAATCCCCGTTTTATTGGGTATAGCCTATTATGTTGATCCTGTGTTAACTAACAGGACGCGCCACGATATTGCGGGTTTCCATTCTGACTTCTTCAAGGCGCACATCGATAATATCGTTCAGGCGATAAACTGCTTCGCCTTTAATCAGGACAGAGCCGGTTTCCTGACTGCATTGAAGTTCATCACGGACGGAATGCAGGAATGGCCCCGGAACGAAAGCAATTGCACCATTGTCGACCAAACGAACACGCAGACCACCACGAGTGATATCAATAATCTCAGCAGCAAAGATTTTATCTGTGCCAGCATAAGGTTTGAGATAACGGGCATAGAGCCAGTCCCCAACATCGCGCTCGGCCATACGGTTTGCACGTCGGCGTTCGGACAGCTGCAAACAGATCTCTTCAGCCGGTTTTTCTGCTTCAGTGTTTTGAATAACGGCTTTCAGCAAACGGTGATTGATAATATCGCTGTACTTACGGATAGGGGACGTCCATGTGGCGTATGCGTCAAAACCTAACCCAAAGTGTGGACCCGGTTCAGTTTTAATTTCCGCAAAGGTCTGGAAGCGACGGATACGGCTATCAAGGAACTGAGTCGGTTGCTTATCCAGCTCACGGCGTAATTCACAAAACCCTTCCAGCCCAATAAGTGCTTCCGGACAAGTTTCAATACTGTGTTCTTTGAGTACGTCAACAACCTGTTCAATCTGTGTTGGTTCAAAGCCGGTGTGAACGTTATAAATACCAAAGCCTAACTTATCGCGCAGGACTTTCGCAGCACAAAGGTTAGCTGCAATCATTGCTTCTTCAACAATGCGGTTTGCAGAGCGACGCTGTTCAGTGACAATATCAGTGACATTCCCGCCTTCATCCAGAATAAACCGGTAATCAGGGCGATCTTTAAATACCAGAGCGTGCTGTTGGCGCCAGTTATTACGGCGTTCACACATCTCTTTTAACAGTGTGATTTGTTCAGTGACAGCATCTGAACCCGGTTTCCAGCCTTCCTTGCCTTCCAGCCAATCAGAAATTTCGTCATAAACCAGCTTGAATTTCGATTCGACCCAAGCGGCAAAGAATTGAATGTCATCACCTAATTGCCCGTCTTCCAAAATGGAAACCTGACAAACCAGAGCAGGGCGGCGGGCATTCGGACGAAGAGAACACAAATCATCAGAGAGTTCGCGGGGCAGCATTGGAATATTGAAGCCCGGCAGATAGTTGGTAAAGCTGCGTTGATAAGCGATTGTGTCCAGATCGCTGCCAGCCTTGATATAGGCAGTCGGGTCGGCAATAGCAATGGATAGTTTCAGGCTGCCATCATCATTTTTGATAATATGCAATGCGTCATCCATATCTTCAGTCGTTGCACTGTCGATTGTGACGAAATTAAGGGAGGTCAGGTCGATACGCTCAAGAGAACCATCATCCAACTGGCAATCTGCCATTGATGGGGCTTCACGTTCCAGACTGTGGCGAGTAAGAGTAACCCACCACGGAGCGAAGTGATCATCACCACGGGTAATATAGCCGGTTATTTCAGCATGGAAACCGCGATCACCTTTCAGTGGATGACGGCGCATTTCAGCAACTGCCCAGTCACCTTGTTCAAAATTATGAGTTACCTGACTGGATGGTCGGCATGGAATAGAGTCTTTTAACAATGGATGGTCAGGAATAATCCATAGTCGGTTGTCGTTTTCTTTTCTCTGCACCCGACCAACAAAACGGGTCAGGAAAGGTTCAATCAGTTCTTCTGGTTCAGCGACTTCTTTTTCTTTATCGGTATGAATAGCAGCACTGACTCGATCGCCGTGCATCACTTTCTTCATATAAGGAGGAGGAATAAAGTAACTTTTTTGACCATCGACTTCCAGAAAGCCGAAGCCCTTTTCTGTTCCTTTGACTAAACCTTCTACACGCAAGGTTTGAGAATGTAGTTGCTGTTTTAGCTGAGCAAGCAGCGGATTGTTTTGAAACATAATAATCAGGAGAGTTGTGGAGTTATTATCGATAATTTAGGTAATAGTTTTACGCGAATCGAGGGTATCGGGCAAGTAACATCTTATCAAAACACGAAAAAGTACCTAGTGAGAGTAATATTTATACAGCTTACAGATGATCATGCAGTAACAATAATAATATAAGATAATGTGCTGAATATTCACTCAAAGGTTAGCTCTGAATTTAATATCTGATGAATATAGTTGTTTATTTAAATATTTTATTGGATTTAATTAAATATTGTTAATTAAACATTTATAAACGTTATTTGACTAGAATATGTTGTTGTGTAAATTCATGGCTGATAATAAACGAAGGTGTTTTTTCTTCTTCATCAGAACTGAAGTCCTTTTTATCATTCCTGATTTAATTATCTTTTTGATTTTTATGTTTGTTTTTCTATTTTCTCTGGTTTTAACTAACTTGTTTTTCTTTAGGTATATATGCTCGATAAACTTCAAGTTACAACGGGCAATATGAGGTGAGTCCTTATATCTCCCCGCGGCGCGGGGGGATATAACACGCATCTTGAAGTTGAATAGGTATAAGAGGGTAATGGCGATATTTACGCTATTAAAATAAATATAGTATTTAAATTGCTGACTATTAAAAAAGAGACAGGCATGGATAATTTTCAATTTTATTATCAGTGGGAATTGGATTACCTACAGCAAATTGAAAAATTAGCCAGTAAAGAAAAAACACATTTAGCAGAAAATTTTAATGGATGTGATCCTGATATTGAGCGGCTGAATCAGGGTTTTTCTGTGTTAATGGCTCGTTTACATCAAAAAGTAGATGATGCTTTTCCTGAAATTACTTTACCGTCTGCACGGATAGGCACATAACATCTCCCGCCTAATCAGGCGGGAGAGAAGGATTTATAACTCCGTCTTATCCTCAAACTCACACAGATCTTCAATAATGCAAGATCCACAGCGTGGTTTACGGGCAATGCAAGTATAGCGTCCGTGTAAGATTAGCCAGTGATGACAGTCAACCTTGAACTCATCAGGGACGACTTTTAGTAGTTTCTTTTCCACTTCATCAACATTTTTCCCCGGAGCAAACTGCGTCCGGTTGCTGACGCGGAAAATATGGGTATCAACCGCAATGGTAGGCCAGCCAAACGCGGTGTTCAGCACAACGTTGGCCGTTTTACGGCCCACGCCCGGTAATGCCTCCAGCGCTGCGCGATCTTCCGGCACTTCGCCTTGATGCTTTTCCAGCAAAATCCGGCAGGTTTTAATCACGTTCTCGGCTTTGGTGTTATATAACCCGATGGTTTTTATAAACTCTTTTAAGCCATCAACGCCTAAATCAAGAATAGTTTGTGGCGTATTGGCAACCGGATACAATTTTGCTGTCGCCTTATTCACGCTGACATCAGTCGCCTGAGCAGACAACAATACCGAAATCAATAATTCAAACGGTGAATTGAAAACCAGTTCAGTGGTTGGTGTTGGGTTGTTATCCCGTAAGCGGGTCAGAATTTCGACCCGTTTTTGTTTATTCATGCCTGATTACACCCTTAGCCTTTTGTGATATTGCTGCCACAGCCTTTATCCACTTCGTAGTGACGTGTTTTGCTCTCTGAACGGTTTCTGAGGCGTTCATCAATAATGTATTTCCCCGCCAGCATTAATCCTAATCCGATAAAGGCTCCCGGTGGCAGGATAGCGAGCAGGAACGGGGAATCCATATGAATAATTTCAATCCGCAGGACTTTAGCCCAGCTTCCTAATAACAGATCTGCACCATCAAACAGTGTGCCATTGCCCAGAATTTCACGCATTGCACCCAGAACGAACAGGGCAAACGTTGCCCCGAGTCCCATAGCAATACCATCAATCGCTGAGTGATAGATAGAGTTTTTTGATGCGTAGGCTTCTGCACGGCCGATAACGATACAGTTAGTTACAATCAACGGAATAAAAATGCCCAGTGATTCATATAACCCGAATGCAAAGGCATTGATTAACATCTGAACGGCACTGACGACAGAGGCAATGATCATCACATAAATCGGAATGCGGATTTCATGGGGAACCCAGCGGCGCAGGGCGGATACGGCAATATTGGTACTCAGCAGCACCAGCGTTGTTGCCAGCCCCAATCCCAATGCATTGGTGGCAGTAGAAGAGACGGCTAAAAGGGGGCAAAGCCCCAGAAGCTGTACTAATGCAGAGTTGTTCTTCCATAATCCCTGAAGAAACAGGTTTTTGGTTTCACTCATTTATTTAGCTCCACATGTCGGTAATGAAGAAAGTTGTGCCGGAATGGTTTCCATATAGATTGCTGTGCGTTTAACGGCGTTGACCACAGCACGTGGGGTAATGGTTGCTCCGGTAAACTGATCAAATTCTCCGCCATCTTTTTTCACCGCCCAGTGTGGATCGCTTGGTGAGGTAATTTTTTTGCCGGAAAACGCATAAATCCAATTGGAGATACGGGTATCAATTTTATCCCCTAATCCCGGTGTTTCATGGTGTTCAGTCACACGAACACCAAACACCTTGCCGGAAAAGTCAGCCCCGACCAACAATTGGATTGCACCGGAATAACCATCTGGAGCAGTGCTTTCTAGTGCTGCCGCAACAGGAATTCCATTTTTACGGGCGAGATAGAGGCGATGAGGTTGTTGGCTGCCCAGAGCATCCGCTGTTACCAGATAGCATTCATTTGGCATATCGTTATCATAGAGAGCGGGTGGAACAACCTGATCCAGTAATATTTTATGCTGTAATGCAGCTTGCTCAGCAATCCTGTCTTTTGTTAAGGAATAGACAACCGCAGTTAACCCTGTCGTGCAGGCGGCAAAAATAGCGAGAGTGATACCGTGACGTCGCATAGTTTCTAACATAGTCACTCCCTTATTTATGACCGTAAGCGCGAGGCTGAGTGTAATTGTCGATCAGAGGTACACAGATGTTTGCCAGTAAAACAGCGAAAGCGACTGCATCCGGGTAACCACCATAAACTCGAATTATCCAAATCAGTAAACCAATAATGGCGCCGTAAATCAGGCGGCCTTTTGGTGTTGTTGAGGCGCTGACCGGATCGGTGGCGATAAAAAATGCACCTAACATAGTTGCTCCGGAAAAGAGCTGTAATAAAGGTGGTGAGTAACGACCGGGATCAATCAGCCAGCTAATCAGGGCACAGCTTCCCAGTACCAGAATAAATGCTGTTGGAATATGCCAGCTAATGATTTTGCGGTTCAGCATGATTAATCCGCCAAACAGGTAAGCCACATTGATCCACTGCCAGCCAATGCCTGCCAGAGTCCCTTGCAAGATGGGCTGTTGTAATACTTCAGTTATATCATGTGTCAGCCTTCCGGTTTTGAAGCTGTCCAGCGGTGTGGCCTGACTTAATCCATCAATACCCTGTAAAAGTTGTAATAGAGTCGAGCCGTCAGGTGTATGACCTGTGAAAATGACCATCAGACACTCCAAGGGAGTCAAAGTAACGGCCTGTAAGGAAGCGGGGGGCATCCAGCTGGTCATTTGTACCGGAAATGAGATAAGCAGAACCACATAACCAACCATCGCCGGATTAAATGGGTTTTGTCCCAGACCGCCATAAAGATGCTTGGCAATGATAATGGCGGAGAAAGTACCCAGAACGATGAGCCACCACGGTGCCAGTGGTGGCAGGCTGATCCCCAGCAGCAATCCGGTGACTAAGGCAGAGTTATCTTCCAGGCAGGGAATAACCAGCTGTTTTTTTAATGTGATAGCAGCGGATTCTGCCAACAGAGCGGTAATAACTGCCAATAAGATCTGGATTAGTGTTCCATAACCAAAGAAGTAAGTTTGTAGTGCGATACCGGGTATAGCAGCAAAAACCACCCATAACATAATTTGGCTGGTATTTTTTTTACTGTGTGTAAAAGGCGAACTGGCGACTTTTAACAGGTTATTGTCAGTGTTGACTGGCCTAAATTTCATCGATAAATGTCACTATTCTGTTAGAGTTTCTTGTTTTTCCTGAGCAGCTTTCTTCGCTTTAACACGAGCAATGGCTGCTGCGACAGCGGCTTTACGTGGGTCCGCCTCTTCTGAAACCGCCGGCTGAACTTCTGGCGCCGGTGTTGGTTCAGGCTGAGCCTGAGCGGCTTTTTTCGCTTTAGCACGAGCAATGGCTGCTGCGACAGCGGCTTTACGCGGATCCGCTTCTTCTGAAACCGCCGGCTGAACTTTTGGCGCGGGTGTCGGTTCAGGTTGAGCCTGAGCCGCTTTTTTCGCTTTAGCGCGGGCAATCGCGGCTGCAAGAGCCGCTTTACGCGGATCCGTTTCTTCCGAAACCTCCGGCTGAACTTCTGATGCAGGTGTCGGTTCAGGCTGAACCTGAGCAGTTTTCTTCGCTTTGGCGCGGGCAATTGCGGCTGCAAGAGCCGCTTTACGAGGATCTTCTTCGTTTGCTACAGAGTCTGCGGTTGTTGTAGTTGCATTCGCTGTCTGTTTTTCAGCCTGGCGAGCGCGTAATTGTTCTTTTCTTGCCTTACGTGCTGCAATTGCTGCCGAATTATCAGGTAACTGACCGGCTTGTACGGTGATTTCCTCTCCCGCAGAGGATTGTTTTTCCTTCGCGCGAGCCAATGCGGCCTGTACAGCGTTTGTATCCTGATTGCCTACCTGAACGGCTGCTTTTTTATGACGTTCTTCACGAGCCAGTTTTTCGCGCTCCATACGTGCCTGCTTGGCTTCAAACCTTAGTTTAGCTTCGGTAGCCCGGCGGGTTTCAGCATCAATGGCGCGTATTTCAGCTTTTTCCTGTCGGTAGTATTGAACAAGCGGGATATTACTAGGACAGACATAAGCACAGGCCCCACACTCAATACAGTCAAATAAGTTATGGTTTTTGGCTTTTTCGTGTTCCTGGCCCCGGCTGAACCAGTAAAGTTGTTGAGGTAATAATCCGGCAGGACAGGCTTCAACACATAAACCACAACGAATACAGGCTTCTTCTGTAGTTTTTGGCTCCATTTCCTGTATAGAAGGAGCAAGTATACAGTTGCTGATTTTGACGATGGGGACATTCAAGTCAGGCAGAGTAAAACCCATTAACGGGCCACCCATAACGACCATCTGCTCTGACTGAGGAATAAACCCGGCCTGCTGCAACAGAAACTGAACCGGTGTTCCTAAACGTGCCCAGAAATTACCGGGTGAAGCAACAGCTTCTCCTGTCAGGGTAACCACGCGCTCAATCAATGGTTCCCCATCAATAATAGCCCGTTTAATAGCCACCACAGTACCGACATTCTGCATCAGGGTACCAATATCAGAAGAGCGGCCACCAGACGGGACTTCTTTGCCTGTCAGTATCTTGGTTAGCTGCTTTGCACCGCCGGAAGGGTATTTTGTCGGAATGACACGCACGGCAATCGATTTATCACCTTGCAGGGCAAGATTCAGAGCGCTGATCGCTTCTGGTTTGTTATCTTCGATACCAATCAGAACCTGCTTCGGATTAAGCAGATGCATCAGAATACGGATGCCTTCAATGATTTCGCTGGCATGTTCCTGCATCAGGCGATCATCTGCTGTGATATAAGGTTCACATTCGGCTGCATTGATGATCAATGTGTTGATGTAGTTCCCGCCACCTTTCAATTTTGCCGCTGTCGGAAACCCTGCTCCGCCAAGGCCAGCAATACCGGATGCATGAATACGTTGTAGTAAAGTATCAGCATCAAGAGATGTGTAATCTAAGGTTTTAACTTGTTCGCACCATTGATCTTGACCATCCGGCAGCAAACGGACGCATAATTCTTTCAGACCCGATGGGTGAGCTGTAACACAGGGTTCAATGGCTGTGATCGTACCGGAAGTTGAAGCATGAACAGGGACGGTTCTACCAGAACCCTGTGTCAGTGGCTGGCCTTTCAATACGTTATCTCCGGCTTTTACCAGTAACTCTCCCTCAGGGCCAATATGCTGCTGGAGGGGAATAATTAATTCCTCTGGTAACGGAGCATAGCGTAACGGTGTCCGGCTGGATTGCAGCTTCATTTCCGGCGGATGGATACCACCATCGAAATCCCATATTTTGTTTTTGTTGGTAAGCAAATTGAATAGGTTAAACATTGACTTTAACCTCAACAGGCTTAACAGATGACATAAACAAAGAATTTGGTTCAGCAGGAATATTTTTGACCGGAATGGAATTCAAATCCCATTTCCAGTTGGATGTGGTAGTGGCTACAGGGATCATCGTGATGCAATCGGTCGGGCATGGGGCGACACATAAATCGCAGCCAGTGCAGAGATCTTCAACTACGGTATGCATTGCGCGGTTTGCACCGATAATTGCATCAACAGGGCAGGCCTGAATACACTTTGTGCAGCCTATGCAGTTTTCTTCATCAATAAAAGCAACTTTTCTGGCCGGGTTTTGTATGCTTTCATCGCCATCCAGCGGTTGTGGGTCAACGCCGAGCAATTCAGACATTTTGAGCATCACTTGCTCTCCGCCCGGAGCACATTTGTTGATCATCTCTCCATTGTTGATAACCGCCTCGGCATAAGGGCGGCAGCCCGGATAACCACATTGCCCACACTGGCTTTGTGGCAACAGATTATCAACTTTTTCAACGATTGGATCTTCTTCCACCTTAAAACGGCGAGCAGCAAAACCCAGAATTAATCCAAAAATTAACCCGAGTACACTGAGTACGCCGACAGCAATCCATAAAGATATCATCAGAATTTCACCAAACCACTAAAGCCCATAAATGCAAGGGACATTAACCCTGCAGTGACAAGCCCTATCGATGAACCACGAAAAGGGGCAGGTATATTGGCAACAGCCAGACGTTCACGAATGGCGGCAAACAGCACCATGACAAGTGAAAACCCGGCCGCAGCACCGAAACCATATACAGCAGACTGTAAAAAGTTATGCGATTGATTAACATTCAGTAGAGCTACGCCGAGTACAGCACAGTTTGTTGTTATCAGAGGCAGGAAAATGCCTAATAAACGGTAGAGTGAGGGGCTGGTTTTACGGACAGCTAACTCAGTGAACTGAACGACAACAGCAATTACAAGAATGAAACTTAGTGTGCGTAAATAAACCAAATCCAATGGAATAAGAATATAAGTATTTACCAGCCATGAACTGATGGAGGCAAGTGTCAGAACAAATGTGGTCGCCATTCCCATCCCAATAGCGGTTTCAAGTTTTTTTGAAACACCCATAAACGGACATAGGCCCAAAAACTTCACTAAAACGAAGTTATTGACCAGAACCGTGCCAATAAATAACAGAAGGTATTCAGTCATTGCTATACCTGAAAATAAGATTATTTGATGAAAATAATATAGTCGTGAAAGTGACAGAAACTCCCCACGTTGCGGTGAGGCAAGTGGGGGCAATGATAACAACCAATTGTGGGGGATGTTATCGATCTTGTGTGAAAGTCATTTTTACCCGATAAGAGCGCTTAATATAAGGAACAAAAACAGCAGCCGCTAATAGTGACCAAAGTAATGAGCTGACTGCAAGTTCGTCAGAAATGGGGGAGAATGCAAAAGCTTTGACAGCAATAAGTACTGAAAGTGTCAGCCAGATGATAAAAATACGCGGGAACCGTTTTGAACGAATAAAAAGCAATTTTAATACCCAAAGCGTAAAACACCACATAATAGCCGTGGTTAATACGGATATATACCATTGGAGTGCGAAATCGCCACCTATTCGATGAATTAACGTACTTTGATAGGAATAGGTTATTCCATATAACACTAACATTGTACTGGCAGCAATAAATGTCATGACTAAATAAGCAGCAGGGGCTAATAGCCAACCATTAATACGGTAATAATCATTGGATTGATACATACAAAACATTCTCTCCATGATGGGTATTCAAATATAAAAAAGATAGTAACACAGGAAGTAGGATTATTTGCTAATGAGTCACCGCAGGTGATATTTTCTTATCCTTTTTGTAAATGTTGAGAGGTCATTATGAGTCATCTTCTGAAGGTTGGTCTGGTTGGATATGGTTATGCCAGTAAAACGTTTCATGCACCATTGATTGCGGGAACGCCGAATGTAGAATTAGTTGCTATTTCCAGCAGTGATGCCGAGAAAGTCAAAAAAGACTGGCCGGACATGAATGTTGCTTCTTCTCCAGAAGCATTATTTAACGATCCTGACATTGATCTTATTGTGATCCCAACGCCTAACGATACACATTTCCCATTAGCACAAAAAGCGTTGGCTGCCGGAAAGCATGTTGTGGTCGATAAACCTTTCACGATTACGGTGGCAGAAGCCGAAGCTCTCAAAAAACAGGCAGAAGAGGCTAATTTATTATTATCGGTATTTCATAATCGTCGCTGGGATTCAGGTTTTCTGACAGTTCAATCACTACTGAAAGACAATGTGTTGGGCGAATTAAAGTATTATGAATCTCATTTTGACCGTTATCGCCCGGCTGTACGTCAACGCTGGAGAGAGGCGGCAGGCGCAGGCAGCGGGATTTGGTATGATTTAGGCCCTCATTTGTTGGATCAGGCGGTGCAGCTTTTTGGCAAACCTCAGGCTATTACAACTGATTTGGGTATAATACGTCCAAATGCTGAAACTGCTGATTACTTCCATGCTCAGCTAAAATACCCTACGCTGAAAGTTGTATTACATGCATCAATGCTTGTTGCCGCAGAATCTCCTATTTATACCTTACATGGTATGTCTGGCAGTTACGTAAAATATGGTTTAGATACACAGGAAGATTGTCTGAAGGCAGGAGAAAGCCTGACACAAGAAGATTGGGGATATGATGCGCGTGAGGGTCATGTGACAGTGTCACAAAATGATAATCTGATTACGCAGACTGTTCCTAATTTACTGGGTAATTATGGCGCGTATTATGCTGCTGTCCGTGATGCTATTTTGGCGGGAAAACCGAATCCTGTGACGGCGGAGGAAGCTATCCTGATTATGAAACTGATTGAAGCAGGTGAAAAATCAGCGAAAGAGCAACGCACAGTAGTTATCGATTGACTGATTTAGTGATGGAGTAATCCTAAGGTAAGAGGAAGGGTACTGATGAATTGGTTGCAAAAATTAAAAATAGATCCTTTTCTGTTAACACTGCTTACTGTGGTCATGATTGCATCGTTTTTTCCCTGTGAAGGGGAAGTGAAAACGTGGTTCCAGTACCTGACTACGGTAGCCATTGCACTGTTATTTTTTATGCATGGAGCCAAACTTTCGCGTGATGCCATTCTGGCGGGAATAGGGCACTGGCGTTTACATCTGGTTATCTTTCTGAGCACGTTTGTTTTGTTTCCTGTACTGGGTATGGGGTTACATTTCATTGTGCCGGAATGGATGTCACCGTCTGTGTACATGGGGTTTCTGTATCTTTGTGCATTACCAGCCACGGTGCAGTCAGCCATCGCTTTTACCTCCGTTGCTAAAGGCAATGTTGCCGCAGCGATATGCAGTGCTTCTGCTTCCAGTTTACTGGGAATATTTCTCTCACCTCTACTTGTCGGTTATCTTATCCAGACGCATGATGGTGGAAGCCATCCTGATACATGGCAGGCGATAAAAGATATTATCCTGCAATTGATGGTACCTTTTATTGTTGGCCATTTGTCACGTCCATTGATTGCTAATTGGGTCGAAAAGCATAAAAAACTGGTTAATATCACCGATCGCTCATCTATTTTGCTGGTGGTTTATGTCGCATTCAGCGAAGCCGTTGTCGAAGGTATCTGGCATAAAATTGATGCTTACTCACTGATAATGATCGGTATTGTCTGTTGTGTTCTGCTTGCTGTGGTATTAACCATCAATGTATACAGTTCACGCTTACTGGGGTTCAGTAAAGAAGATGAAATAACAATCGTTTTTTGTGGTTCGAAGAAAAGCCTTGCCAATGGTGTGCCGATGGCAAATGTGCTATTTCCAGCCGCAATGGTGGGCATTATGCTGTTGCCACTGATGATATTCCATCAAATCCAGCTGATGGTTTGTGCTGTACTCGCCAATCGATATGCCAGACGTTCAAAAAAGGCAGAGTAACTTCTGCCTTTATACCTTCATATCATCAGCCTGATATAAGCTTAAACCGTCTGTTAACGGTTTGCGACTTTCATTCTTAATGCCTGTTTTTCCGCTTCGCTGAGGAATGCGGTTTCCAGACCATTTATCTGTGCCAGTCGGATCTGCTCTGGTGACAAGCCTGCGGCAGGGGCGGCAACATGGTATTCATGGCGAATTTCAATTCCTTCAACAGCCGGATCATCAGTATTGATGGATGCCAGAATGCCATGTTCAAGGAATTTTTTCAGTGGGTGAGCGGATAAAGCGCTGACAGTGCTGGTTTGCAGGTTTGATGTCAGGCAGGATTCAATACCAATACGGTGCTCTGCCAAATAATCCATCAGTGCCGGATCGGTAATGGCTTTAACACCGTGGCCAATTCGGGTTGCTCCCAGTTCACGAATCGCGTGCCAGATACTTTCCGCACCTGCTGCTTCTCCGGCGTGCACGCTGATATTCCAGCCTGCATCACGGGCCTGAATAAAGTGTTGTTCAAATAAATGCCCGGGGAAACCCAGTTCATCACCCGCTAAATCCATTGCAGTAATATGTTGCTTATGAGCGAGCAGACCGGCTAATTCCTCAGAGCAGGCTTTTTCTCCGAATGTTCTGCTCAGAATACCAATCAGACGGATTTGGATATCGTGCTGCTTGCTGGCGGAATGAATGCCATCGATGACCGCTTCCACGACTCCCTCAACAGGAAGCTGGTGTTTCATCGCCATATAATAAGGAGAGAAACGCAGCTCAGCATAATCCAGACCGGCATTAACCGCATCTTCTACGTTTTCTACAGCAACGCGGCGGCAGGCATCCAAATCAGCCAGTACAGTAACGCCCCAGTCAAGTTTTTGCAGGAAACTGACGAGATCTGGCTCACTTTCAATGATCTGAACATGAGGACGCAGAGCTTCCAGCTCATAGGCAGGAAGAATGATATTGTGTTGACGACCAAGATCCAGAATCGTTTCGGGACGAATGTTACCGTCAAGGTGGCGGTGTAAATCGGTCAGCGGAAGCTGTGTATCAATCATTTTTTATCCTTTTTGTTTTACTAAAGTTATCATAAAAAGTATACAAAAAAGCCAGTCAACGCATTGACTGGCAATGAAAGTACTATCTATCGGTTTTTTTTACGATGTTTTCGCTGTTTAGGCTTCTTCAGCCTCAGCATGTACTTTCTTATAGAGAACCTTGATAGGGTTTTGTGTTATTCAGCCGCAGGAAGACTAGTTTCACCATCATGCTGATTTTGCTCATCGGCATCATCATAGGAGTCGATGAGGTTATGATCAAGCAGGAATTGATGCAGGTTGAACTCTTCACCGTTAAATTTGACTTTGTCATCGGCATAATTGAGATTCATGTCAATGGAGTCATCAGTATGGGTAAACAAATTAAGTGCCGTAGTCTGTGCTTCAATCATTTGCACAACACTTTTTCCTGTAGCATCGGCTGCTTCCCTGTTTTCACCCTTGACCATCGCAGACAGAGCGATAGATTCTGTCAGCATTGGTTTTGATAGCTTAATGTCAAGTGAGAAGTTTTTGATCAGACTACGAATGATTTCTTCTTGATTACTATTCTGTAGCTTACTGAAATCGTCAGGAAGGTTATTCAGAGTCGTTGTGAAGTTAGCTGTACTTTCGCCTTTGCTATTTTTGAAGCTAAGAGTTTCGAGGGTGAATGTTGGATTATGTTGCAATAATGCTGGCAGGTTTTCCATCAGCGCAGCATCTGTAGCCTGAGAATACTTTTCTATGTCAAAAGAATGCATTAAGTTGAAGAGAGCGTCATCAGTAGCTCGGTCTATATTACGATAAGCTTGGTTATCAATATGGTACATGGCTAACACAAATTTGGCTGAACCAAAATCCAGGTTTTTAACTTTGATGCCATCAATGGTAAGAGAAGATTTTCCATCCAGATTGTTCTTTTCACCTTCAGTAAAGGTAGAAAAAGATTTGATACCGTTAATGGACATCATATCTTCACCGAATCCACTTAGGCTCACTTCGTCTATGTTTGATAAAGTATCACCGAGATAGGTACCGAATTGGTTTTTTTTTCCATTAAATGAAAAGCTTAAGTCTTTCATTTTAAATGAGGTGTCTTGCTGGGTAGGATCAACTAATTTGAATTCATCACTTTTCCCTGTGGATGTAATTTCACTGAAATCCTTATTAGTATCTATAGTTATGTTTGCGCCTGAAATGACCCATTGAAGGCCTTTTTCAGTGGTGTAATCAACAGGAATGACATTGATATCGAAAGATAAATTACCATCATACGCAACATTTGTATCCACATTAAGTAAGGATTTATTTTTGGTGATTTCAAATAGTTCTTTCAGTAATTCACCGTCTTTTAGCTCGGAATGGATTAATGCTAATTTAGGGCTAAATTTAAATTTAGCAATATCGGAAAGAGGGAAAGGCCCATGCTCAATATTGGATGCGATAACAATGCCTTCTTTCTTATCAAGTTTGCTAGTAAGAGCAAGTTGGACATCCGTGCTAAAGATGCCGCGTTTCACATCTTTTTTCTGCAACTCCAATCCAAGGTCTGGCATTTTTTCGGCCAGTTTTGTATTTGCTTTTTGGAGTGCTGCATCCATACGCGCTTCAACCTGCTTCCCTGTGTACCAGGACGCGCCTGTCCACGCTGCCCCTAAAGCAACAATAACACCTACAGCTACTAGCGATTTTTTCATGTGGGAATTCCATCCTTTTTTGCGCATACGGCATTATTGCCATATGCGATATGTCTTTGTTTAAAAAATAGTTGTTAATTGTATAGATTAACTAGAGAAATTTTAATCACTTTTCAATAAAAGTGTGATTAACTACTGATGGGTAAATTTTTAACCATATGAATTACAATTACTTATTAGATACTAAGGCCAATTTCCCATTACCATAAATAGTTACATTTTTCTCTGCCGCGGCTAAGAAGATGGATTCACCAGCATATAATTTCAGTTCCTGCTCAGCAGACTTGACTGTAATCTGACCGCCAGAACAAAATAGAACCGATGCGGAATCATTTTCCAGTGTTATCGGCTGCCCTGAAACAGCATAAATAGAAAAATGAAAATCGTTGACTGGAACAGAATAATTCAGAGCTTCTTTTTCTTGTGTTGGGATAGTTAACAAGGTGGCAGCAGGTTTAGAGGAAAACTCCAGATTTGCCATTAATTCAGGAACATCGATATGTTTGCTGGTTAAGCCGGCGCGAAGGACATTATCTGAATTTGCCATAACTTCTAATGCAACACCCTCAAGATAAGCATGAGGAGTGCGGGCATAGAGAAACATGGCCTGACCCGGTTGTAATTCCACAATATTGAGCAGGAGAGGAGTAAACAGACCATTATCGTCGGGATAAAATTCTGTCATTTTTTTAATCGTTTCCCATGGCTCTCCCTGACGGCTATTCAATGCAGATTTCAATACCGCAAGCGCTAAACTTTTCTGTTTACCCTGCATATTGAGCAATTGAGCAAAAAGGAATGATAAACCCTGCTCGGTAGGGTGTTGAATAAATGGCTGGATATCGGGATGTGCGTTCGAGACATAACTCAGTAACTCAGTTATTTCTGATAAAGGCCGGAAAGCATTCATCGCTCTGAATGGAGTCAGCGCATACACTAATTCAGGCTTATGGTTATCATCTTTATAATTACGCTGGGGTGAATTCAGAGGAATACCCGCAGCATTTTCTCTGGTAAAACCTTTTTCTGCCGATGATTTATCCGGATGCACCTGAATAGAAAGTGGCTGAGCTGCGCACAAGACTTTAAATAAAAAGGGTAGCCGCCCGAACTGCGTGGCGACTTTTTTACCCAGATATTTTTCCGGGTCCTGAGCGATAAGCTGATTTAGGGCAATAGGCTGGCCCGTTTCAGGATCAGCTACCTGAGAACTGCATTTGGGATGTGCGCCCATCCATAGCTCTGCCATAGGCTGATTATCCGGATTCGCGATACCATAAATATCGGTCAGTGCGGTTGTACTTCCCCAATCATAATGTTGGATTTGGTTGGTCATTTTCAGCATGGCGGATTTCCTTGTAATAAAAAAACTTATTTATACAACAACTTTATATGACAACAATACAATAAACACGATTAGGTCGCATTATCGATAATAAATTTATGGCATTATAAAGAGATGCCGATTAATTTATCTGCACTGTTGGGTGAGTTAAAAACAGTTGGATCCGGCGTATTCAATTATTCTGTGTGCTAAGGAGATAGTAATGGCAGCCACTCGCATTGAAAAAGACTCAATGGGACCTATCGAAGTACCTGCTGACCAATTATGGGGAGCGCAAACTCAGCGCTCACTGGAGCATTTCCGCATTTCTCAGGAAAAAATGCCTGTTGCATTGATTCATGCTCTTGCGTTAACCAAGCAGGCCGCGGCCAGTGTTAATATGGATCTGGGCCTTTTACCTAAGGAACGCGGTGATGCAATTATCGCTGCGGCGAAAGAGGTGTTGGAAGATAAACACTCGACAGAATTCCCTCTCGCTATCTGGCAGACGGGTTCTGGCACTCAAAGTAACATGAACATGAATGAAGTGCTGGCAAACCGTGGTAGTGAGATCCTTGGTGGTCAAAGAGGTAATGAACGCCTGATCCACCCTAATGATGATGTTAACAAGAGCCAAAGCTCTAATGACGTCTTCCCGACAGCAATGCACGTTGCAGCAGTTATCGCATTACGTGAGCACCTGTTGCCTGAGCTGAACGTTCTGCAAAAAACGCTGGCAGATAAAGCCGAAGCATTTAAAGATATCGTAAAAATTGGCCGTACTCACCTACAGGATGCGACCCCACTGACTTTAGGTCAGGAAATTTCAGGCTGGGCAGCAATGCTGGCTCATAACCTGAAACACATCGAAAACAGCATCCCTCATGTTTGTGAACTGGCGCTGGGTGGAACAGCGGTTGGTACAGGTCTGAATACTCATCCTGAATATGCCGTTCGTGTTGCGAAAAAAATCGCTGAATTATCCGGTCAGCCTTTTATCACTTCACCAAACAAATTTGAAGCATTAGGCACTTGTGATGCACTGGTTCATTCTCATGGTGCACTGAAAGGTCTGGCTTCATCATTGATGAAAATTGCCAACGATGTTCGCTGGTTGGCTTCCGGACCTCGCTGTGGTATCGGTGAAATTTCTATCCCTGAAAATGAGCCGGGTAGCTCCATTATGCCGGGTAAAGTAAACCCGACTCAGTGTGAAGCTATGACTATGCTGTGTGCACAGGTCATGGGTAACGATGTGGCTGTCAATATTGGTGGTGCGTCCGGTAACTTTGAACTGAACGTATTCCGTCCAATGGTAATTCATAACTTCTTGCAGTCCGTTCGTCTGTTGGCTGACGGCATGCGTAGCTTCAATGAGCATTGTGCAATTGGAATTGAGCCTAATCGTGAGCGCATTACTCAATTGCTGAATGAATCGCTGATGCTGGTAACTGCTCTGAATACCCACATTGGCTATGACAAAGCAGCAGAAATCGCTAAGAAAGCACATAAAGAAGGTCTGACTCTGAAGCAATCCGCAATGCAGTTAGGTTACCTGACTGAAGCTGAATTTGACGCTTGGGTTCGTCCGGAAGATATGGTTGGTAGTATGAAGTAACTCTTGCCTATTAATGGCTGATGTGGAACCGGAGGTTTTTCCTCCGGTTTTTTGTATATAGAAAACCCCCTGCTAGGCAGGGGGTTCCGTAGAGCTTTCAGCGATGAGGCAGCTATAAAAACCCCTTTTGATTTGTTAAAACACCTTGCG
>NZ_CAWNQF010000068.1:0-95115 GCF_963876465.1 Xenorhabdus sp. KK7.4 | reverse complement strand
TTTGGACAATTTTTCTCATTTGACGCCGCTCATTGCGCGGAATTGGTGGTACGATGGCCATAACTCAGTCCTTCCTTTTTGTGTTTTTTTGGTTTTGCGGTTAAAAAGTTCGCAAAAATAGGACTGAGTTTCTTTGATTCGCCTACCATTTTGAAAAGCTATTTAGCTTGCATAGCAGGAACTGCTGCATAAGAAATTGCACCAATGGTAGCTACGAGAATACCCATAATTATCATGGAGTTTCCGAAGAAGTACATAAGTAATAGATCAGCACTTAATAACAATAATATTGTCATAACAGAACGTTCCGTCCCAAGAAAATCTGTCATTTTTCCACCTATTACATTACCAACGGCAGCAAATATTCCATAAAATAACATCATATAACTTGCTGTCTCAATTGAAACGTTGGTTACCTGATAGAGCAAAGGTGATATATATGTATACAAAGTAAATGCACCTGTATAACCCAGTACAGTAACAAGTGCACCTAAAAGAAGAATAGGACTAAATATATAAGATAATGATTTTATCGGATGTATCATAACATTTTCTTTATCTCCTGTATTAGCTGGCATCCAAAAAATCAATCCTATGAATCCAACTAATCCAAAAACTGTAACCAAAGAAAAACTGAGTTTCCAAGATATGACACTTCCCAAATATGTTCCCACTGGAACACCTAATGCAAGAGCCAGAGTTAACCCAGTAAAAACATATGCTACTGCCGCTCCACTTTTTTCTGGGGGAACAAGCGCAGTAGCCACACTCGCGGAAACAGCCAAAAATAATCCATGAGCAAGTCCAGCCACAAATCTCGAAATAATCATCATTTCAACACTACTTGAAATTGTTGCCGCCAAACTTCCAAGAGAAAAAATCACCATTGTAACGAGCATTACACTTTTTCGAGACCATTTAGTAGTTATTGCAGTAAGAAATGGAGCTCCAATCGTCGCCCCTACTGCATAAGCTGTAATTGTCAGGCCTACTGAATCCACTGAGACATGAAAATCATTAGAAATAGCTGATACAAGTCCAATCACTAAAAATTCTGTCAATCCGAGTGCAAACGCACATAAAGAGAAAATATATATAACAAATGGCATATTTAACTCCCAAATATCTAATTACTATGTAAAATCATAGTAATTACAGAGTAGATATAATAAAAATAATTTTATTTTAGATATGATATCTATTTTTTTATATCACTTATTTTTCAATAAGTAGCTCAATATACTTTCACAATCATTAATTATAATTATTTCTTAGATAGGAGAAATACCAATGAGTTACCTTATTCAATTACGTAGCTTTCTTGATGTTTATCGATCTGGTTCTATTTCAAAAGCAGCAACTAGGCTTGGGATTAGCCAACCAGCAGTATCTGCTCACATACAATCTCTAGAATCATTCATGGGAAATATCTTATTTACTCGACGTTCTCATGGTGTTACACCGACTGCTGAAGCCGATGATCTTGCACTGCAAATAGCAACTCATTTGGATGTAATTGAAACTAAACTTTCATTAATTCGTGGTAAGTCAAAAAAAATTGAAGGCGTTATAAGAATAATTGCACCAGCAGATTTTTTATGGGCAAAATCAGCAAATATATTATCTACTATCACTAATAAACAACTTAGATTTAAACTTTTAATTGGTGATAGGAAAAAAATTTATTCTAGCCTGAATGATGGTGATAGTGATTTAGCTTTTACAACTTCACCACCGGATGAAAATAAATTTGGATTTGAAGTAATTGGAACTGAAAAGCTCATCATAATTGCATCATTATCCATAGCAAATGAGTTAAAAAATCAATTAATTACCCCTGATATATTAGAGAAACATCCATTAATCTCTTACGACAATCAATTACCTTTAATTAGAGATTATTATAAATTAGTTTTTGGCATTGATGCTAATGTTTTGCCATCAATTACCATATCCGACCTAAGAATTATTGAAAGAATAGTTAGTGATAACAATGGCTGGACTATTATGCCCGAGTACTTATGTGAAGAAGGATTGAAAGCTGGAAAAATCGTCAAAATAAATGATAAAACTAATACTCCAGAAAATAATTTTTATCTTGTTTGGAATAAGAGTTCATTGCGACACCCCAGAGTTTTATATGTTAAAGAACATATAATAAACTTAGCTAAATCAGGTTACTTTAAATGAATCAAACATTCATGAATGACCGCCTTAGACGTAGTTTATGAAACCTTCATTTCCAATTACAATTGGATATCTAGCCGGTTAATTATTTCAATAATAAAGCGAATCATCGTAAGAAAGTAATAGATTGAAGGTGATTTAGAAAAATGAATGCACAATTTTTTTATTAAACAATATATTTAAATGGATTTTTCAATCTTACCTTTTTAATTTCATAAACAACAATTTCATACAATATTTAACATATTGGTAGAGTTATAGTTCATGTAAAATCAACTTATGTGAATTAAAATATGATGTTTAAAACTGATAATTTTTGGATTAGTAATCTACCAGAAATCTCTTCAATTGCAACTATTGGCCCCGAAGGAGCAAGCAGTCAATCAGCAGCGAAATATCTGAGAAATCTAATTAGAAAACCCTTAGATATACTTCTTTTTGATACTTTTGAACTCGCCTCTAATTATATGGGAAAAAATGAATCGTGCATTCTTCTAGTCACCAACGCATATCAACGAGTAGATAACTTTTACATGGACAAAAAAATCCTTCTAATTGGGTCCTTTTTCTATTCACCTCCTGATTATTATCTTGGTTGTAAAAATTATCTTGCATTAAAGAAAAAGATAGCTGAGCAACAGACCATAAAAATAGCTACATATTACGCCCCTCTATCTCGTTTGGAGAGTCTAATTAGATCGCCTAAAAACAGGATATTTGGAATATCTGATGCTTATTTAGAAATAGAGATTATAAACTCTACAAGTCATGGAGCGAGGCTAGTTGTAAATGGCAACGTTGATTGTTGCTTAGCCAATTCTGACGCAATTAAACATTATGGGCTTACAGCAATATCTCACCCTCTACATATTGAAATGACATGGGGAGTATTTTTTAACAATCAGTTCATAAAAAGAACATTACATAATTGATAACAAAACGTGTGTATTAATAATCGACAAAAATCTTCCTCTTGGAGTAATTGCAACACAGCAACAATACTAGTTATTAGTCTTGGTTATACTCACCTGACAACATCAAAACTAGAATAGTCCACTGATTTTTAGGAGACAGACTCTTATGACTCAATTAATTGCAATGGCAGTTTTTGCTTTTGTAACTTCTATATCGCCAGGGCCTGTAAACATAATAGCAACAGTTACAGGAGCTAATTGTGGGTATATTAGAACTGTTCCACATATAACCGGTGCCACAATTGGTTTTGTATCAATTCTATTTTTACTGGGTTTTGGATTAGCTAAAGTTATAAATGAAGTACCATACTTAACCGAAAGTCTCACCTATATAGGGGGCTGTTTCCTGTTATACCTGGCCTATAAAGTTGCTATGCAAAATACAAAAATCAGTGATAATAGTGAGCCAGATGTCAATGCACCATCCCTTGTACAAGGAGTAATGTGCCAATGGCTTAACCCGAAAGCATGGATTGTGTCTTTAGCAGGTATATCCGTTTTTAGTAGTCATGATGCCGAAATTCATACACTGCTACTTTTTTGTGCGATTTTTTTTATTGTCTGTTATGCATCAATTTCAGCATGGGCTGTTTTGGGAATAACTATTAGGGTAATTTTGAATATACCTAAACATTATAAAATTTTTAACCTCACTATGGGGCTATTGTTAGCAATTACAGTCGTATATACTTTTTTTATATCCGGTTAGGAGCTATTGATATTATAAGACCATAATTTATTCGACTCATCTCGATAACCAGATAATGATAAATGCCAGTAAAAACATACTGGCATAATTTTTTATTATTATGTTGATATTACATAAAAAAATTTAATTTTATCTAAAAAAACAAACTAATGTAGTTCAATTAATCCAGATAGCTTCTTTCAACATAAATCTGCTAACATAGTTTACGTATGATTGTAAGATTTGGCTATTTTTGGTGAAAGTAATATTCCAAATAATCTTACTATCTAATAATCACCCTATAAAATATTAATAATCCCTAGAAGAGTATGAGCATAGATGACCAAACAAAAATTCTATCATTCGGATACCGTGCCAATTGAGTTACGCTCTTCTGAGAATTCGAAAGCCTGTTACGGAAAACACACTCATGAAGAATTTTCTATTGGAGCTATAGATTGTGGTCATAGTGATTATTTCAATAGTAATATTAAACGTAGAATACAAAAGGGTTCTCTTGTCATAATTAATCCCCTAGAGGTTCATTCATGTAGCCCAACACCAAATACAAATTGGAGCTACAAAATGATGTATATATGTCCTAAATGGTTAGGCTATGTGCAATCGATGGTTATAGGTAAAGAAGTAACAAGTTTTATCCCATTCTCAATTAATTATACCGATGATCCTAAACTTTATGTACAGTTTCAAGAATTAGCTGACACAATCATTCTTGATAATGACAAAATGAAAATAGAAGAAGATAGTATCTCTTTTTTTTCAAATCTGTTTTCACAGTCCAATGCCATACCTTTCGAGAAAGTTGAATCAAAGAACAATGTATCTAAGGCCTATGAATATATTTGTGGAAATTTTCGAAACAATATATCGATAAAGGATGTCGCTGTTCATTCTCAATTGAGTGAATATCATATTATCCACGCATTTCGAAAGGCATATGGTATTACTCCACATGCTATGCAAATTGTAATGCGTATTAATGAAGCAAAAATACTTTTGAGGCAGGGAATGAACATAGCCTCTGTTGCAACTGAATTAGGTTTTTATGACCAAAGCCACTTTCATAGGAATTTCAAAAAATTGGTAGCGGCGACACCTGCGGAATATAAAAAAGTGTCGTACTTCGGTAAATTCGAGCGCTCGGTAAAAGAATAGAGTGACTTTAATTTAAGGTATCTTTATGAAACGAAAATCACCCCCCAAAATTTACCGATAACTTTAAAATATAAACAGTTAATTTGGTTGCTGGACAAGGTCATACAGGCCACGGGCTGTGAAACCTTAAGTATTGCAACAACATCCTAATTCACATCCCCTAAATAGATAGGAAAATCAGCAGAAAAACGCTTTTCTACAATCAAGGAACGTAGGACCGCAGGAAATAAAGGCAAATTTATTACATCCTCTAAATTAATCCATTGAGCACTTATTTGATCTTTATCCGCTTTGATATCTCGATTATGAATATCGGGGTTTTTATCGGCAAGTGAGGCAAGAAAAATCAGTTCCGTTTGATGAACATCTTTATCAAATTGAGCAAATTCATGATTACTGCCTATATATTCTCTAACAAATACCAGCCGTGATGGTTCAACCTTATATGCAGTCTCCTCAAGACACTCTCTAATTAAGGTTTGAGTCAGTGTTTCTCCAAACAGTTGTCCTCCACCGGGCAAGGTATACCATTCATCTGAATCTGATTTATACCTGACGAGTAAGATCTGCTCTTTGTGAATAATGATAGCTTTTGCTGAAATACGAATAGTGGCAGCACTACTTTGATGCACAAATAATACTCCGATAAAAAGGGAATTTTAGCAAAAAGGCCCTGCTAAACAGAGCCTTTCACATATCAGAACAGCGAGGGAATTGTCAGCAATTAGCGACGGTCACCCAGAATGCGCAGCAGCATCAGGAACAGGTTAATGAAGTCCAGATACAGGGTTAATGCGCCAGTGATAGAGTATCTGCGCATGTTCTCTTTATCATTGACATCCAGCTCAGCACCCATTTCTTTCAGTTTCTGAGTGTCGTAGGCTGTCAGGCCGGCAAAAACCAGCACACCAATATAGGTGATTGCCCACATCAGAGCCGAGCTTTTCAGCCAGATATTGACCAAAGAAGCCAGAACGATACCAATCAGCCCCATAAACAGGAAGCTGCCCATACCACTCAGACTACGCTTGGTGGTGTAGCCATAAACGCTCAACGCACCAAACATCGCCGCCGAGATGACAAAGGTGCTGGCAATGGAGCCGCTGGTATAAACGACAAAAATGCTGGATATCGTCAGCCCGGTCAGCATGGAATAGAGCATAAATAGCCCGGTAGCTACCGCACCACTCATTTTATGTACCAAACCAGACAGCACAAACACCAATGCAAGTTGTGCAATGATCAAACCATAAAAAACGATGGAGTTACTGAAGATGGCATATAAGATTTCTGGTGTATTTGCTACATACCATGCAACAAATGCAGTTAACAACAGACCACAGGTCATCCAGCCATAGACCTGTGCCATATAAGTTTGTATACCTGAGCCAGCTTGCTGGACAATCGAACCGTTGGAACGTTGATATCGGTCCATGACGAGTACCTTTTATGACAATGTTGAAGGATTAAGACTGTTTAACAAAAAACAATCTGTTTCAAATGCTATACATTAGCATAGAACATGAACAAAACCATCTGCCAATTAATCACAATTTTAGTGATATATGATTTATCTACCCGCTTTTAGAGATAACTCGCAAAAGGCTTCATCAATATGTTTTTTATGATCTTATTTCACTACGTAAACCAGCGTTCTGCCGCTTCCTTATCACTTTTTCTTGCTTCTACCCAGCGTTCCCCAGTGTTAAGGGATTCTTTTTTCCAGAAAGGGGCCTGCGTTTTTAAATAATCCATCAGAAATTCGGCAGCGGCAAACGCTGTGCTGCGATGTGCCCCCGTTACGCCAACAAATACAATTTCATCCCCAGGATATAGTTTCCCAATACGATGAATAATGTTGATCCGTTGTAAAGGCCAACGTTGGCGGGCTTCATCAACAATTTTATGCAGCATGTTTTCTGTCATACCCGGATAATGTTCCAGAGTCAGTGCCTGAACATTATCACCCAAATTGTGATTACGAACTTTCCCCGTAAAAGTCACAATCGCACCATCTTCATCAGATTGTGCCAGCCATTGGTATTCCTCTCCGACATTAAACACTGCTTTCTGGATACTGATCCGTGTCTTTTCCATCGTTAGCCTCCGGTGACCGGCGGGAAAAATGCCACTTCATCACCGTCATTCAGTGGGTGTTCGGCGTGAACAAACGATTGGTTCACGGCTGCCAGCAATTTCCCATCCTCCAATGCCAGCTCCCAGCGTTCACCTTTTTCAAGTAGCGAGCTGCGAAGGTGTGCTACCGTCGGATAATCATTCGGTAATTCAAGAGAATCTGTACCTACCAATTCCCGTACCTGCGCGAAAAACAGAACTTTTATCATTTTTTCACCTTAAAATTTCCCGATTTCCCACCACTTTTTTCCAGCAAACGAACCGGCCCGATAACCATATCTTTTTGTACTGCTTTACACATATCATAAATGGTCAAAGCTGCCACGGAAGCCGCTGTCAGCGCTTCCATTTCTACCCCTGTCTTCCCTGTCAGGCGGCAGCAGGATTCAATTCTGACCCGGCTGTGTTCTGTTTGTGCTTCTAATTGAACTTCAACTTTACTAAGCAACAGCGGGTGACACAGTGGAATTAATTCCCATGTCCGTTTTGCTGCCTGAATGCCGGCAATACGCGCGGTTGCAAAAACATCCCCTTTATGATGATCACCGGAAACAATCATAGCCAGTGTTTCAGCCTGCATTTCGACAAAGGCTTCAGCTCTGGCCTCGCGTACTGTTTCTGTTTTGGCAGAAATATCTACCATATGGGCTTCGCCGGATGTATTGATATGAGTCAGTTGGGACATTCTCGCTCCTGAAAAATAAATTGAGCCGTTAAATTAACCACCAATGAAAGAAAGATTAGGGGTGATACCACTATCTCCCTGATGCAAAAAGTGAGTTTCACGCTTATGCCTCAACCCACCCTGTATGCGTAATTTCAAATCGTTAAGAGATCCGTCATCAGACAGCAAATCACGTAATGGAATTCCCTGCTCACCAAACAGGCATAAGTGAAGATTACCAATGGCAGAGACACGCAGGCGATTACAGCTTTGGCAGAAATTCTTCTCATACGGCATGATCAGGCCAATTTCGCCCTGATAATCCGCATGTCTGAAAACCTGAGCCGGGCCGTCACTACGTCCACGTTGTTGCAGTTTCCAGCCCTGCTGGAGTAAGCGGCTGCGTATTACATCACCGGAAAGATGATGGTGCCGGAAGTGTTCACTCCCTTCTCCCGTTTCCATCAGCTCAATAAAACGCAATTGAATCGGACGGTGTTTTATCCAGTCAAGGAACGCTGGCAGGCAGGTATCATTGATATTTTTCATTAATACCGCATTCACTTTGACTGTGCTAAAACCTGTTTCAAAGGCTGCATCAATGCCACGCATAATCTGAAAGAATTTATCCTGCCCGGTAATAGCATGAAACTGGCGAGGATCAAGACTATCCACACTCACATTAATCGCTGTAAGCCCCGCTTCCTTCCAGCGGGCCACATCGCGCTCCATCCGGTAACCATTCGTCGTAACCGCAATTTTTCTAATCTGCGGGTTTTCATGCACTGCTGCGATTATGTCGCAAAAATCACGGCGCATAGTGGGCTCGCCACCAGTCAGACGAATTTTTTCGGTGCCTAATTCTGCAAAAGCGCGGCTAACACGGTGGATCTCCGGCAAAGTAAGAAATGATTTGTTGAGTTGATTGCTGCCAGGCTGGTAGCCGTTAGGCAGGCAGTATGTGCAACGAAAGTTGCATACATCAGTAACCGATAACCTCAAGTAATAAAACTTGCGGGAAAATGTATCGATAAGTTGTTCCACTATAACACCTTCCAATCATGGGGGATGCAAGCATTTCTGCCTTGCACCCTGGTGACTCAGGAGCCACGGCCAAAGCATCATATCGATGTGGTATTAATTTGATAGAACAATTTACGGTAGAATCAATTAATAAAAAATTTATACAACAAAGACTTAGACGCAGAGGCTAGGGGTTAATTTCAAATTTAATCATCATATGAATCATGACATACGTGACTAAACCTTGCTGTGGGATTCTACCCCTTAAATTAGAAAAAAGCTAACGACAATATCGATATATATTTTATTATACAAAGAGTTACAAAAAACCATCAACTTCAGACTATTGTCACCTATTCATTCTGTTTATATCCTGAAATATTTGATAAAAATCGCATAAAATCATGGTGATTGCTAAAAGCATCATACTTTATGGTAGATTATATAAAATTTACTCAAGCACATTTAATTCAGTAGCAGGAATCCTATGCGAAACCGAACATTAGCCGATTTGGATCGTGTGGTTGCCCTTGGCGGTGGTCACGGACTTGGGCGCGTTATGTCATCTCTCTCCTCCCTTGGTGCCCGCCTGACTGGTATTGTCACAACAACAGATAATGGCGGCTCAACCGGGAGAATAAGGCGCTCAGAAGGCGGTATCGCCTGGGGTGATACCCGGAATTGCCTTAACCAGCTGATCACGGAGCCGACTGTTGCTTCAGCTATGTTCGAATATCGGTTTGGCGGTAGTGGAGAATTAGCCGGACATAATCTGGGCAACTTAATGTTGAAGGCTTTAGATCATTTAAGCGTCCGCCCTCTTGAGGCAATTAATCTGCTCAGAAATTTGCTGAAAGTAAATGCACATTTGATCCCTATGTCCGAACAAGCCGTCGACTTAATGGCAGTGGATGCTCAGGGCTATGAAGTGCATGGAGAAGTGAATATCGACCAGCTGGATTGTGTTCCAAAAAAGTTAATGCTTTATCCCCATGTCAGCGCCACCAAAGAAGCTCTGGAAGCGGTTGAACAGGCTGATTTGATCTTGATAGGCCCGGGCAGTTTCTTTACCAGCTTAATGCCATTATTGTTACTGGAAGATTTGACCCAGTCCCTGCGGCGCAGCAATGCCAATATGATTTATATCGGTAATTTAGGGAAAGAACTCAGCCATGCGGCGGCCGATCTTTCATTGAAAGAAAAACTTGAGATGATAGAAAATACAATCGGGCGCAAAATGATCAACGCAATCATTGTTGGCCCACGTACTGATATTAGCCTGCTAGATGACCGAATTGTTACACAACAGGTCTTAGAGGCGCAGGATGTTCCCTATCGCCATGATCGTGAGTTATTACGACAAGCCATAGAAGATACGCTGCAAAAACTAGGCTAATAATACCGTTGATGGAGAGTGTTTTGTTTCACTCTCTACACTTCATCTTTCAAGTTGCCTTTTTGTTGGCCTCACTCACTCACCCCAGTCACATAGTTATCTATGCTCCTGGGGATGAACTTCCTTGCCGCCGCGACGCATCTTGAAATCCATTGTGTATCCATTCTGATTAGTCATTAATTAACGGCTGGCAATAATCTCAGGAATTAGCGATAAACTGTGCTCTCAATGCCTGAACCTGATCGCGCATGTTAGCTGCCTGCTCAAATTCAAGATCCCGCGCATATTGATACATTTTTTCTTCCAATTCACGGATTTTGTTTTCCAGTTCCTTCGCAGATAATTTATGGAAATCATCAACCCCCAAATCAGATTTGCTTCTATTTTTGGTTCTGTTTTTTCCTTTACCATTACTAGGCTGACCAAGTTGTAGGATATCGCCAACTTTTTTATTCAGCCCTTTTGGTACGATACCGTTTTCTTCGTTAAATGCCTGTTGTTTCGCTCGACGCCGTTCTGTTTCATTGATGGCTTTTTCCATAGAAGCGGTAATTTTGTCGCCATACAAAATAGCTTTACCATGCAAGTTACGCGCTGCACGCCCAATCGTCTGAATCAGTGAGCGCTCTGAACGCAGGAAGCCCTCTTTATCTGCATCCAAAATGGCTACCAAAGAGACTTCCGGCATATCGAGACCTTCACGCAACAAGTTGATCCCCACCAGTACATCAAATTCACCCAAACGCAAATCACGAATAATTTCAACCCGCTCAACGGTATCAATATCAGAGTGGAGGTAGCGCACCCGCTCTCCGTGTTCTTCCAGATATTCAGTTAAATCCTCAGCCATACGTTTAGTCAGAGTGGTGACTAATACACGTTCATTTTTAGCCGCCCGGATACGGATTTCAGACAGCAAATCATCCACCTGAGTTGCTACCGGGCGGACTTCAACTTCAGGATCAATCAGACCCGTTGGGCGTACCACCTGTTCGACCACCTCATTACCGGATTTTTCCAGTTCATAATTGCCGGGGGTTGCTGATATATAGATGGTTTGTGGTGCCAGCGCCTCGAACTCTTCAAAACGCATCGGGCGGTTATCCAGTGCTGATGGCAGACGGAAGCCGTATTCCACCAGCGTTTCTTTGCGGGAACGATCTCCCCGATACATAGCACCAAGCTGTGGAACAGTGACATGGGATTCATCCACCACCAGCAAGCCATCCGCAGGAAGATAGTCAAATAAAGTCGGAGGGGGTTCACCCGGTGCACGACCAGACAGATAACGGGAATAGTTTTCTATACCGGAGCAATATCCCAGTTCATTCATCATTTCGAGATCAAATTGTGTTCTCTGAGTGATGCGCTGCTCCTCCAGTAACTTATCTGAAGCCAAAAGGACTTTGCGCCTGTCAGCTAATTCAACTTTAATCTCTTCTATCGCCTGAAGGATACGCTCACGAGGTGTTACATAGTGCGTTTTAGGATAAACCGTATAACGGGGAACGTTATACTCAACCTGACCCGTCAGTGGATCAAACAGGGAAAGCCGTTCAACTTCATCGTCAAACAGTTCGACACGTAACGCATGTTCATCTGATTCGGCCGGAAAAATATCAATGACTTCGCCACGCACACGGAATGTTCCCCGCTGGAATGCCTGATCATTGCGCGTATATTGCAGTTCAGCCAAACGTCGCAGGATAGAGCGCTGATCGATCAACATACCATTTGTCAGATGAAGCATCATTTTCAGGTAGCTATCAGGGTCACCCAGCCCATAAATAGCGGAAACAGAAGCCACAACAACCACATCTCTTCGCTCCAGCAGCGCTTTGGTCGCAGATAGTCGCATCTGTTCAATGTGTTCGTTTACAGAGGCATCTTTTTCAATAAAAGTATCAGAGCTGGGGACATAGGCTTCAGGCTGATAATAATCATAATAAGAAACGAAGTACTCTACGGCGTTTTCCGGAAAAAACTCTTTCATTTCACTATAGAGCTGAGCTGCCAGTGTTTTATTGGGAGCCAGAACCATTGTTGGCCGGTTCATGTTGGCGATGACATTGGCAATCGTAAACGTTTTACCTGAACCCGTGACTCCCAATAATGTCTGATGGGCAAGGCCATCTTCCAGCCCATCCTGTAGTTTACGGATGGCTTCTGGCTGATCACCGCCAGGTTCGAAATCAGAATGCAACCTGAATACTTTGTTCGTTTCTTTACTCATCTTCCACCCGATAACATTGCACAGCTCTATCCTTATTTATTTCCAAGCCATCACCCGAAAATACACAAGATATAAACGCTAACCAAAACGCTCTTATAATACTGGATAAAAAAACAGCTTCAAGTGGGCTAACAAAATAATATTGCCGTCCCACTTAAAAGCCGCACCTGATAGAAAATAACAGAACCAACATATAACATTATGTGATATTAACCTTTAGTTAACATTATGTGAGCCTATTTTTATCCCCAGACAGTCTTTTTGTCTTTTTTATTTTCGTATTAGTTATTGAAATGATAAAGCAGGGAATGGCAAAGAGATAGTAAAAGGAATTGATTTTATATAACCGGTTAATTTTGAATGAAAAAAAATCAAAGGAGAGAATAACAGCAAATCTTGCGCAAGCCGCGTATTATCTTGTGTCAGACCACTTGTCTAAAACTAATACACAAGGTTATCCACAGGAACAGTGGATAACTCAACAAATCCTATTAACGATGGGAAGTTGCAGAGTTATCCCCCATTATGGATTTTCTCAATAACAGAGTGTTTTCATGCTATTTTAGAGTTAATTTACGTTATTTTTTGTTCAAAAATAGTACAAAAATTGCCGAAATGGAGTGGATTCTATACTAACATTTCAGCTGCCCCACTAATCCCTATGGGAATTTTAACCAACATCGTTTAAACAATTAGTTAACCAATAAATCAATGTTTATATATTTCCCTATGTCATGGCGTTCTACTTCCAGCCCACTCATATGGGGGATCACACCAAGTAATTGAGCCGGCATCATTCTCTTCAATGTCGCCAGATATTCAGCCTGACGCCTGCCGGGTGGCTCAATTTCATTCGCAACCCAGCCTGCTAATTTCAGCCCGGAATCCTGAATCGCTTTTGCTGTTAACGCTGCATGGTTAATACAACCTAATTTCACGCCTACTGTTAATATTACGGGCAACTTTTCCTCAATCACCCAATCAGCAAAAGTGTTATTCTCAGATAGCGGTGTATACCAGCCTCCGGCTCCTTCAATGAGTACCCAGTTTGCTTTTGCCGATAATTCGCTCAGGCCTTGTGACATCACAGAAAACTCAATAGGCTGATTGAGTTCAGCACTGACAATGTGAGGAGATGTAGGTTCAATAAACGCTAACCGGTTAACCTCCTGATAGGTAAGAGGTACTGAGCTGTTATGCAATAACGCCAGAGCATCCCCATTGCGAATACCTTCAGAAGTGAGTTCACAGCCTGATGCAACCGGTTTATAACCCGCAGTCTGATAACCTTTTTCATTAGCCGCCTGTAATAAAGCACAACTAACAACCGTTTTACCCACTTCAGTATCAGTTCCGGTAAGAAAGTATTTACTTGTCACAATAAATAACTCCAAAAACAATTTGATAGCTTAATGGGTAATCCCCATTATTTTTGGGATAAGCTTCTGAAAGCGCATTCATACGTTTTCTTGTCATCAGCCCTTGCTGACGCCCATGATGAAGGTGTGTGGCTCCAATTCCTTTTAGGGAATTTAATAAAGGCAGCAATTGTGGATAACGCTGATTATATTGCTGATACCTGATTTGATTCCGGTACGGCTGACATGCATCTGCAATAGTCTGTAAAGGCAGAAACTGGTTAATGTGTCGGTAATCATCAACTTGTTTCCATGCTGCTTCCAGCTCCCAGAGCGATCCCTGTGCTAAGGTGGAAAATAAGATAAGCCCACCGGGACGGGTTACGCGATGAAACTCCTGCAATACCCGAGGCAGTTCATTGCACCACTGCACCGCTAAGTTACTGAAACAGACATCGACACTGTTATCAGCCAGCCCCAGATTTTCAATATCACCTTGCAGATAATAATCAGCAACCTGCAACCCTTTGGCATGACTTAACATACCGGCAGACAGATCCAGTGCGATAACCTGTTTACCCTTCTGTTTCCAGTGTTCGCTGAAAAAACCCGTCCCACAGCCAGCATCCAATACCCAATTACCGGTATCTTCTGGCTGTGCCATTTTCATCAGATATTCACCTGTTTGTTGCTGTAGTTTCGCCGTGGCATCATAGCGCGAAGCCGCTCTGCCAAAAGCGCCAGCAATTGCCTGTTTATCAACACAGGTTTTAATAAAACTGTTTTTAGCAACACAGCTAGCAGTCAAATCCACGTAAAGCCTCCAGTAATACATCAATATCCTGTAGGGTGTGATCCGCCGTCAGCGTAATACGCAAGCGGGCACTATCCGGTGAAACTGTCGGAGGCAGAATGGCTTTTACCCATAGGTTTTGTTGTTTCATCGTTTCGGATAAGGCAATGCAGCGTTCATTATTACCGATGATCACAGGCTGAATAGCGGTTTCAGAATCCGTCAGAGAAAAAGATAAGTTTTGTGCTTCACGACGAAAATACTGGATATTATTTTGCAGACGCTGGCGCAATTCATCTCCTGCCCTAATCTGGCGCGTGGCCTCGGAAAGTGCAACTGCCTGAGCCGGTGGCATAGAAGTGCTATAAATCAGGTGTCGGGAATATTGAACAAAGTATTCTGCGGTCTGTTCATCACACAGTACCGCAGCCCCGCTCAAACCAAATGCCTTACCAAAAGTAACGATTAAGATCTCCGGCTTAACATTCTGTAACCAGCAGCTCCCCCTCCCCTCATCACCATAAATACCAATACCGTGGGCATCATCCACCATCAGCCAGCTACCTGTAGATTGTGCCAGCTGAGTAATTTCACTGAGTGGTGCGCTGTCTCCGTCCATGCTAAAAACACCTTCTGTCACCACCAGTGTTTTACCTGCACATGATTTGCCTAAATGCTGTTTTAGAGAAATCGGGTTATTGTGCAAAAAACGCCGAAACTGAGCCGGTGAATGCATAGCCGCCTCCATCAGGGAGGCGTGGTTCAGGCGATCAGCAATAATGCGATCCTCTTTTTCCATCAGAGCCGCTATCACGCCCTGATTAGCCGAATAGCCAGAAATAAACAGCAAGGCACGGGAATAACCAAGCCACTCCGCCAGTTGTTGCTCTAGCGCATGGTGAGCCGAGGTATATCCGGTTACATGCCCTGAGCCGCCACTACCAACACCGTATTGCTCAGCGCCTTGTTGCCACGCAGCAATAACCTCAGGATGCTGGCTCAATCCGAGATAATCATTACTGGAAAAGTTCAGGTATTGTTGCCCATCAGAGGTGTAGAGATGTCGTCCATTTGAGCTTTGATGAGCCTGTCTGCGGCGCCATAAGGATGTGCCCCGGCGTTCGGCCAATCGCCGGGAAAGAGAATCTGACCAACTCATCATATTGCCGCATTATAGAATTGTTCATTGTCAGCATTATTAATGATGGCTTCTGTCAGGTGTTGTTGCTGCTGTTTGTCACCAAATGCTATTTTTGTCTGCTGAGGGTTAATGCCCAGTCTACGGAACAGTTGCAAGTCTTTGTCTTCGCCCGGATTCGGGGTAGTCAGTAATTTGCAGCCATAAAAAATGGAGTTAGCGCCTGCCATAAAACACATGGCCTGTGTCTGCTCATTCATCTGCTCGCGCCCCGCAGATAAACGGACATGAGATTTCGGCATCATAATACGAGCTACAGCGATAGTGCGGATAAAATCAAATGGATCGACTTCTTCATTATTTTCCAGCGGTGTTCCTTTCACTTTCACCAGCATGTTAATTGGAACGCTTTCCGGTGGTTTAGGCAGGTTTGCCAGTTGCACTAACAGAGCTGCACGGTCACGAATTTCTTCACCCAGTCCTACAATACCGCCAGAGCACACTTTAATACCTGCATCCCTGACATTTTCCAGTGTATCCAGCCTGTCCTGATAACTGCGCGTAGTAATAATATTGCCGTAAAATTCCGGTGAGGTATCCAGATTATGGTTGTAGTAATCCAGACCTGCTTCTGCCAGACGCTGTGCCTGAGACGGATTCAGCATTCCCAGTGTCATGCAGGTTTCCATGCCCAATGACTTAACTTCCTGAACCATTTTTTCCAGATAAGGCATATCCCGTTCGTGTGGGTTTTTCCATGCAGCACCCATACAAAAGCGGGTCGAACCTGCATTTTTAGCCTTACGGGCAGATTCGATAACTTTCTCCACTTCCATCAGGCGTTCTTTTTCCAGACCTGTTTTGTAACGGGAGCTCTGTGGACAATATTTACAGTCTTCAGGGCAGGCTCCTGTTTTTATTGAAAGAAGTGTACTGACCTGTACCTGTTGTGGATCAAAATGTTCACGATGTACTTGCTGTGCCTGAAACAGTAATTCAAAAAAAGGCATATCAAACAGGGACTGAGCCTGCTTGATTGTCCATTGCTGACGCTCACTCACAATAACTTCTCCAGCATGAAATAAAACATGAAATAAAAGTTGTCAGTTTAAATAACGCCGCTATCATGTCAACCAAAACTAGATCAAAAAGGTTTACAACAAATTTATTATGAATCCTTCAGATATTGACTTTGACCTGCGACACATCTGGCATCCATATACATCCATGAGCAACCCACTACCGACTTATCCGGTCGATTCTGCCAGTGGTGTTGAATTGGTATTGTCAGATGGGCGTAAATTAATTGACGGTATGTCTTCATGGTGGGCGGCAATTCACGGCTACAATCATTCCGTACTTAATGAAGCCGCAAAATCGCAAATTGATAAAATGTCGCATGTGATGTTTGGCGGCATTACTCATCCACCAGCAGTAGAATTGTGCAAACAACTGGTAGCAATGACGCCTGCATCGCTGGAATGTGTTTTTCTGGCCGATTCCGGCTCGGTTGCCGTGGAAGTTGCCATGAAAATGGCTTTGCAATACTGGCAGGCAAAAGGGCAACAGCAGCAGAAAAGACGACAAAAATTTCTGACCCTACGTCATGGTTATCATGGTGATACTTTCGGCGCCATGTCGGTTTGTGATCCCGAAAACTCTATGCACAGTCTGTATCAGGGCTATCTCCCCAATCATTTGTTTGCTGATGCCCCACAATCCCGCTTTGATGGCGAATGGCAGCCAGAAGATATCTCTTCTTTCCAGCAATTACTGTTACAGCATCATGATGAAATCGCCGCCGTTATTCTGGAGCCAATTGTTCAGGGAGCCGGTGGAATGCGGATCTACCACCCTGAATACCTGCGCAAGGTGCGCAACCTTTGTGATGAATACCAAATTTTGCTGATCGCAGATGAAATCGCCACCGGCTTCGGGCGAACCGGCAAGCTCTTTGCCTGTGAACACGCAAATATCGAACCAGATATTTTGTGCTTAGGTAAGGCGCTGACAGGCGGCTATATGACTTTATCCGCAACATTAACGACCCGCCATGTTGCCGAAACCATCAGTCAGGGTGAGGCAGGCTGTTTTATGCATGGCCCGACATTTATGGGAAATCCGCTGGCCTGTGCCGTTGCCGGAGCCAGTCTGAAATTACTCACTGAAAGCCCGTGGCAGCAACGCATTCACTCAATTGAATCCGGCTTAAAAGCAGAGTTATTGCCTCTGAAATCATATAATTCAGTTAAAGACGTCCGGGTATTGGGTGCCATTGGTGTGGTGGAAATGAAACAACCTGTTGATGTAGCCGCATTACAGCGCCACTTTGTCCAACAGGGAGTCTGGATCAGACCATTTGGGCGTTTAATTTATTTAATGCCGCCTTATATTATTCAGCCTGAGCAGTTATTGAAACTGACAAATGCTATTGCTGATGCAGTAATTTAATTATTAACGGCAGCACTAATAATAATGCTGCCACTTTTATTTATTATAAAAAATAACAAGCCATTTATTAGTAAAAGTCAATTCCTGATAAATATTGGCAATCAATTAAATGCATTCCTTCTCATCTAAATAAAATATTTTTGTTATATTCCACTCAGTCTTATTTACTTTAATCAGAGAGGAATACACTATGAATCAGGAAAAATTGTCCGTACCTTCTAATGAAGAAATGGAAGCTATATTTAAACAGTCTCAGGATACTTATGAACAAGAACAATTACATTATGAGGCGATAGCAAAAGAAAAGCCTGAGCTTGCTAATTTGTTTGGGGGGATTCCTGTAATAAACCCACCAATTTATCCTATTCCTGTTATTAAAACGGCAGAGTATGTTAGCGGATATTTTAATATTAACACCTATCATCAAATTGGAAGCTATCCATTCATTCAGGTATCATCTTATCCTGTTTTAATTGGCAACAATCCACATACAAGAAGAAATGCTAATTTCAACGGATATATTTATGGCAGCTATAACATGCCACAAATAAATCTTAACAACCTTTATCTTAGTGGAGTAGTTCATCACACCAATACAATCATAAACACACCACTTAATTTTCAGCTTTTTATTTACCCACAAAAAATTCACCTGCGTTTATTTAAAGGAAATGTTTATTTAGGTGATTTAATTTCTGTATATCAGCATAATATATTGGTTACATACCCTATTGTTTTCTCCGGGATTGGAACTTTTAATTTCGTCTAAAATAATTTTTAAATACAAATTTATTTTTTGTATATTACAGAAAAATGATGAATTGCCGCGCCAAAAATCTGCGCGGCTTTTTACTTATAGTGCCAGTACCGTTACCCACATTGGGCCTTTACCAACCGGATAACGTGCCAATTGAGTAAGTTTTCCGGTGTATTTATCAATACCGGATACGGAAATATGATCTGATTTTTGCCCAGAGGCAATTAAGAAACATCCACTATGATCGATAGCAAAACCACGGGGCTGGGTTTCTGTTGGGTAATGCCCTGCCAATGTCAGATGATAACCATCTTCTGACACGATAAAGTGGCTGATAACACTCTCAGAGCGCTCACTGGTATAAAGATGACGGCCATCAGGAGTGATGTGAATATCCGCAGACCAGCGAACAGCCGAGAAATCAGCAGGTAACGAATCAATTGACTGCACAATCCGGTATTTTTCCCATTTACGTAGTACATCAACGGTTGAATCGAGTTCATTGATGCAATAAATGGCCTCTTTTTCAGGGTGGAAAGCCATATGACGTGGGCCAGCTCCGGCTTTTGTCGTCATTTCATCAGCACGACGTTCTGTCAGATATCCGTGATCATTCAGATCAAAAATACGGATGTGATCCTCCTTCAGACATGGAACCAGTAACTGACGGTTTTCCCGATCAATATTGGCGGAATGTGGCGCTTTCAGTCCTTCTACGACTTGAATCGGCGCTTTAGCAATGCCCTTTTCATCAATAGGATGGACACTTAAGTTATTGAAGCTATAGGAAGCAGAAAATAAAAAACGCCCTGCTCTGTCCGTTGAGATATGTGTCGGACTTCCCGGTAGCGGGGCAATAGATTGCTGCTCCAATCGTCCGTCAGCACTAATTTTATAAGTTACGATGCTGAACTGAGGGCGTATCCCAACATATAAATGCTTTCCATCAGGATGGATGACCATTGGCTGTACTTCGCCCGGTACACTGACTGTCTGGATCAGTGAAAGTTCTCCGGCAATATTCAGGGACCAGACGTGGATCTGACGACTATTCGGACTCGCTGTATAAACTACTTGTTTCATTTTCTCTCCTTAAAGCTCCATCACTATTTTATTGATCTGCAATGATTCCTGAAAAGATATGTCTGTTAAACTTATAATTATCAGTTTAACTGTTTTTCATTAACATATAATATTTGTTCAAATCATCAACAGCTTAGAGGCTAATTCATGTCATACCGCGTTATCGCACTGGATCTGGATGGAACACTACTCGATCCACAAAAAAATATTCTGCCAGAATCGCTCGCGGCTCTAAATGAAGCCCGTCAAGCGGGTATTAAGGTTTTGATCGCCACCGGCCGCCATCATGTTGCCATCCATCCGTTCTATCAGGCGCTTAAACTCGACACTCCGGCGATTTGCTGTAACGGGGCTTATTCATATGATTATCAGGCTAAAAAGGTTCTGGCCGCTAATCCTCTCTCTATTCAGGAAGCCTCTCAAGTACTTTCTTATTTACAGGGCACTGAAATTGATCATCTGATGTATGTTGATGATGCTATTTTATACGAGTCTCCACATACCGTTACCCGAACCCTTGCATGGTCCGATTCTCTGCCTGAGCATCAGCGCCCTACTCTCCTGCATATCAACAACTTTCAGGAAGCACTGAATAATGTCAATTTCATCTGGAAACTTGCCACTACGTCTCCCGATTTAGCGAAATTACGTGAGGTCAGTGAGCAGATCAGGAAAGAGGTCGATCTGGAGTGTGAATGGTCATGGTTTGATCAGGTCGATATCGCCAAAAAGGGCAATAGTAAAGGGCTGCGTTTACAGCAATGGGTTGAATCACAAGGGATGAATATGAAAGATGTTATTGCTTTTGGCGATAATTTTAATGACATCAGTATGCTGGAATCCGCAGGTTTGGGGGTTGCGATGGGAAATGCCGTTGATGATGTCAAAGCGCGGGCAGATCTTGTTACCAAAGATAATGTTCAGCCCGGTATTGCGGAAGTTATCCGAAAATATGTGCTGTAATTTGTTTCACTCTGGAAGGAGCATAAGTCACCCGTGCTCCTTCCATTCCACTATATTCAGTTTATAAGTGCCGATTTAACGCAATACTTTTAATTTGCGCATATAACCATTGCCCTTCACGCAAATTAAGTGCTTCCCGTGCCCACGGAGTAATCCTTGCCCACAGATAACGGTCACCCAGAGCAAGTTTGACATCAACCTGACCAGCATCCTCGAAAAATTCAATGACTTTTACCTGTAAGGTATTACGAATACTACTGCCTTTTGGCGGCTCTAATACTAAAGAAACATCGGAAGCATCAATGCGGATGCGCAAATCAGTTCCCTCTGTGACATTAATTTCCGGTAACCAGAGAGCTTTATCAGCCACCGCCACTGCTGTCATGTGGTAACGCTGATGATGCTCCATCACTGTTACAGTTAATATACTGCTCAGGTTATCCTTTTGCAGCCACGGTCGCAGGATGCTGTTTGACCACACTTCTTCCAGTGTGCCCGACATCCTGATTTTTCCTTTATCCATAACAACTACGTTATCAGCCAGATGGATAATTTCATCCAAATTGTGACTGACATACAGGATCGGAATTTTGATATCTTCAGACAATTTTTCCAGATACGGCAATAATTCACGTTTACGGGGCAGATCCAGTGAAGCCATAGGTTCATCCATCAACAAGAGTTCAGGTCCCGTCAGTAATGCCCGCCCAATCGCAACCCGCTGTTTTTCCCCACCAGATAAGGTTATCGGGAAACGTGATAGCAGATGCTCAATACCAAGCAATTCTACAATTTTGCCAAAATGTGGTTGCATGTCCGGTGACATACCATATTGCAAATTTCCTTTGACCCGATAATGAGGGAAAAGCCGGGCATCCTGAAATACATAGCCGATTCGACGTTTTTCCGGTGGCAGAAATATTTTGTGCTCTGTATCTACCAGAATGCGTTGGTTTAAGGTAATGCGGCCTTTTTGTGGCCGGGTCAGACCGGCAATGGCATTGATTAACGAGGTTTTTCCTGCTCCAGAAAGCCCGAAGATGGCAGTAATGCTTTCCGCTGGCAATGTGGTATCAACCTGCATATGCAGATCACCCAGATGCTGTTCGAAATTTAATTCTAACATGCTGCCCCCAGACGTTTTCTGCCCCAGCGGGTCAGCCATTCAGACAGCAGTAATGACACCAGAGCCAAAATTACTGCGATCACACATAAACGTGCGGCGGCAGTTTCTGCTCCGGGCATTTCAATCAATGTGTACATGGCAAGAGGAATGGTACGAGTCTCACCGGGAATATTTGACACAAAAGTGATGGTTGCGCCAAATTCACCCAATGAGCGGGCAAATGCCAGCACAGAGCCAACAATAATACCCGGCAATGAAAGTGGTAAAGTAATCGTGAAAAAGACCTTAAGTGAACTGGCTCCTAACGTGTGGGCCGCCTGTTCCAGACGAAGATCTATCGCTTCCAGAGCCAGACGGATTGCCCTGACCATGAGAGGAAAGGAAACAACAGCCGAAGCCAGAGCAGCACCTGTCCAGTTAAATGCAAAGCTAACACCGAACCAGTCATAGAGAAATTCCCCGAAGATACCGCGACGCCCCATACTCATTAACAACAGATAACCAACAACAACCGGGGGTAAGACCAGCGGTAAATGGATAACACTATCCAGCAGGGATTTCCCGAAAAACTGACAACGTGCCAGAACCCATGCCATCAAAATCCCTAATGGCAAACTGAACAGCACTGCAATCCCTGAGACTTTCAGACTCAGTAAAATTGCCTGCCATTCATATTCACTTAACATCTCCAAAAGAACAGTTCCTACAGTGAATTAAAACCGTAACGTGTGAAAATTTCTACGGCTTCAGGGGTTTTAAGATAATCATAAAAATCCTGTACTGCCTGATTTTCATGACCTTTAATAATTGCAACCGGATATTCCACCGGTTTATGACTCTCTTGCGGGAATACACCAACAACTTTCACTTTTTTGCTGGCAACAGCATCAGACCCATAAACAATTCCCAGTGGCACTTCTTCACGCTCGACCAGAGCCATACCACTACGCACATTGTTAGTTCGGGCCAGCAATGGATTAACTAAGTCCCATGATCCCAGATATTGCAGGGATTCTTTGGCATAAATACCCACAGGAACATGGTCAGGATCCCCAACAGCCAGATGCCCTCCGGCCAGTAAAGAACTCCATTTTGTTTCCTGATTGATATCGATTTTATTCAGCTTACTCTTTTTAGGCGCAATCAGAACCAGTTGATTCCCCAACAAAGTATGACGAGTATCTTCAATAATGAGTTTTTTGCCCGAAATATAATCCATCCATTGTTGGTCAGCAGAAATAAACAAATCTGCGGGTGCTCCCTGTTCTATTTGTCGAGCCAGTGTTGAAGATGATGCGTAAGAAGCAACAACCTCTCCTCGAGTATCTTTTTTATACTGTTCGGCAATATCGTTAAGTGCATTCGTCAATGATGCAGCAGCAAAAACAGTCACTTTTTCCGCTGCCCAAGTGTTGCTAACAAGAGCAAAAAACACTACAGCTCCAGCCAATAACTGATAAAAATTCTTTATTACACGCTTTTTCATGTTGTATTTCACTTATGATAACCAAAACGGTGCGCTGTATATAACAAGATACAACGTTAAATGAAAATACTATTCTGAGATTAATCGGCAAGTTGTGAGCTAGTTTTAGCTTTTGTATTAATTTGATGTAAAGATTACGCAAAAAACACAAATAATCGTCAGTATTGTTAATGTAGTGATACGGAGAAAAGAAGTTATATACAGTGCCATACCCTGTTGTATTATATGCTTTTCATCTTTCAAGTTGCCTCTTTGTTGGCCGCAATACAACACAAAATTCATTGAATATAACTGCTGATATGGGCCGGAAAAGGGCGCATTTTAAAAGCGAAAAACATTCGATATGTTACATAAATGAGGGCTAACTTTTGTTACACACCACCCCATTACAAAAAAACATCACCAAAAAACGGCTGCTGACAATAGCTGGCTTGGGCTGGATGTTTGATGCTCTGGATGTCGGTCTCTTATCCTTTTTACTGGCAGCCCTGAAACAGGACTGGGGGCTGAGCTCAGAACAGTTAGGCTGGATAGGCAGTATTAATTCGATAGGCATGGCTGTCGGTGCTTTTGTCTTTGGCGTGATGGCTGATAAGACCGGACGAAAGTCAGCCTTTATTGTCACATTACTACTGTTTAGTGTTGGTAGTGGCTTAACGGCATTGGTGACCACATTAGCAGCATTATTGGTTCTGCGTTTTATTATCGGCATGGGTTTAGGCGGAGAACTCCCCGTCGCGTCAACGCTGGTGTCCGAAAGCGTAGAACCCCATGAGCGTGGGCGTCTGGTTGTGATACTGGAAAGCTTCTGGGCCTTCGGCTGGCTTGCCGCGGCATTGATTGCTTATTTTGTTATTCCAAGTTATGGGTGGCGGGTTGCTATGTTGCTGAGTGCTCTACCGGCTTTTTACGCTATCTACCTTCGTTTGCATTTACCCGATTCACCACGCTATACACAAATGCGCTCCCAGAAACCCCTCAATTCAATTATGAATAATATACGGGAAGTATGGTCGGCCGATTATCGTCGAGCAACAGTCATGTTGTGGGTTTTGTGGTTCTGCGTAGTATTTTCCTATTATGGTATGTTTTTGTGGCTGCCAAGCGTCATGATGCTGAAGGGGTTTAGCCTAATAAAAAGTTTCCAATATGTGCTAATCATGACGCTGGCTCAGCTTCCCGGTTACTTTACTGCCGCATGGATGATTGAACGCTACGGACGTAAATTCGTTCTGGCGAGCTATCTAATCGGAACTGCTGTCAGTGCCTATTTCTTCGGTACAGCTGATAGTATTACCCAGCTTCTTATCTTTGGCATTTTGCTGTCATTTTTCAATCTTGGTGCCTGGGGAGCAATCTACGCCTACACGCCGGAACAATATCCGACAGCAATTCGCGCAACCGGTGCTGGCATGGCTGCATCAGTCGGGCGGATAGGTGGTATCATTGGCCCTTTGATGGTCGGTTATCTGGTAGCGATGAATGCATCGATCTCTCTGATTTTTTCCCTGTTCGGCTTTTCAATTCTGGTGGCTGTAGGCGCTGTGGTTTGGCTGGGGAAAGAGACTCGCCAGATAGAACTTATGCCGTAAAAAATAAACCCTGTTTAAAATAACAGGGTTTATCAACAATCTGCTCTCAGGATATGACTTCTTTAGGAAAAAATCGCAGAGGCGCTGGCGATCAAATTCAACCAAAATTAGCGCTCAATACTTTGTGTTTCACTTTTAGAGATAAGGTTAAACAATTCACCCAATCCATAAATCAGTCCAAGAATGGCTGCCATGACAACAGGAACCATGACCAGTTCAAACGCTATACTTTTAATCAGTTCAAACATGTATACCCCATATCATGAATGACTATCATCGAATCGAACAATAAGCTGTGCCTGATTCAGCTTCACTCTCATCCGGCAATAAGCGCCCGGTAATGAAATAAAAAGCTTTACTGCACAGACAACAATTACGCTATTCTAGACAATAAAAAGGTAACAGTAACCGACGAAACGTGCGATTCTTACGGTTATTCTGTAAAAACTTTCAAATAGTTACCTGAAATGAATCACTATGCAAGCCGAAATATTATTAACTCTTAAATTGCAGCATCGGGTTTTCGCCGATCCCCGGCGGATTGAATTGCTGAAGCAGATAAAAATTACGGGCTCTATCAGTCAGGGAGCCAGACAGGCTGGTATCAGTTATAAAAGTGCCTGGGATGCTATTAATGAGATGAACCATCTGGCAGATGAGCTATTGGTTAAAAGAGCGACCGGCGGCAAAGGCGGCGGTGGCGCTCAACTGACTCCTTATGGCGAACGGCTGATACAGCTTTACGGCCTGCTGGAACAAATTCAGCAAAAAGCATTCGATGCTCTCAAACAGGATTCACTGCCTCTGGATAGTCTGCTGGCAGCCATTTCGCGGTTTTCTTTACAGTCCAGCGCCAGAAATCAATTTTTCGGTACAGTCGTTGAACGTGATAATGGAAATATTCAGCAAAATATTTGTATTCTGCTGGCTGATGGCAAAACATCTATCCGCGCTTCTGTAACAGAACAAAGTGCTGAACGCTTAGGACTGATAAAAGGAAAAGAGGTGATCGCACTTATTAAAGCTCCGTGGATCACCTTACGCAAAGGAGCTACCGCTACCGTTTCCTGTAACACGACGTTTTCCGGAGACATTAACTCTTTCGAAAATGCCGTCGTTTTTGAAAATCAGTTATCCGGCCAAATCAGCCAGATTGAGGCAGGAGTACAGTGCAGCGAAATTATCGTGAGCCTGAGTAGTGGCGAATCTCTCTGCGCCACCTTATCCAATCAGGAAATAGAAAGTTTAGGTCTTCAGCCAGATGATACTGTCACCGCTCTTTTTGGTGCTGATAAAGTGATTATTGCAGCATTAAATTAAGTATATACCCTATGGATTTCGAGTTGCATCGCAGCGTCAAAAGAGCAAGTCCCCTGAGTATAGATAACTATACGATTGGGGTGAGCGAATGCAGCCAACAAAGAGGCAACTTGAAAGACAACGGGTATATTTGCCCCCGTCAGGGACACCCGAATGCCCCCTTACAATTAATATTCCCCCATCCCGAAATATAAATCCATAACGAATAACAGACGACTACTCATTGACATTGAACATTATTCCGCTTATTTCTGTGATCCTTTAGTTGATGTTGCTTAAATAAGGAAGAAAAATGTCTGAATTGCAAGTATCGCAAGGTAGTTTCCGTTTAAGTGACACCCGTATCCTGAAGATACCGTCACTAAAAATCATCTCTGGGGAGAACTGGGCATTTGTCGGTTCTAATGGCAGTGGGAAGTCTTCTCTGGCCTGTGTTTTATCGAATGAATTAACCCAACTGACGGGTGAAATACATTGCTCATTTCATACTCCTGTACGCCTCTCTTTCGAGCAACTTCAGCAACTGGTTGATAAAGAATGGCAACGCAACAATACAGACCTGCTCAGTGAGGGTGAAGACGATACTGGACACACTGCCGCAGAAATCATTCAGCTCCACCATAAAGATAATGAATTGTGCCTTGAGCTCTCGGCATATTTTGGCATTAAAGATCTGCTTTCACGCCGTTTCAAGTATCTTTCTACCGGTGAAGTGCGAAAGGTGTTGCTTTGTCAGGCATTAATGGCCGATCCAGACCTTCTTATCCTTGATGAACCTTTTGACGGATTAGATGCTTATGCCCGCACTCAGTTATCTCAGCTATTAGCAACACTGACCGAAAAAGGTATCACACTGATTTTCCTGTTAAACAGATTTAACCAGATCCCTAATTTTGTTGAAAGAATTGGTGTACTCGCCGATTGTCAGCTGATGCTATCCGGAGAAAAAAAGCACATTTTAGCTGAGTCTCTGGTTGCACAATTAGCACACAGTGAAAAGCTAAAGAATATTCGTCTGCCGGAAACAGATGAGTACCGAATTGATGAACAGCTTCTCTCAGATCAACCGCTGGTATCAATGCATGATGTTGTTGTTCAATACAATGATAAACCGATATTACATGGCCTAAACTGGCAGGTTAATCCCGGTGAAAACTGGCAGATTATTGGCGAGAATGGGGCAGGAAAATCCACTCTTCTCAGCCTGATTACCGGCGATCATCCTCAGGGTTACAGCAATCAGCTGGTTCTATTTGGTCGCCAGCGAGGCAGTGGAGAAACTATCTGGGATATTAAACGCCACATTGGTTATGTCAGTAATAGTATTCACCTTGAATATCGTGTCAGTACCAGCGTCCGTAATGTTATTCTCTCCGGTTTCTTCGACTCCATCGGGCTTTATCAGGCCGTTTCTGATCGTCAACGACAATTGGCAGATGAGTGGCTGGCATTATTGGGTTTATCCGATACAGCTGCAAACAGTCCGTTTCATAGTCTGTCATGGGGTCAGCAACGCCTTGTATTAATTGCCCGTGCCTTAGTGAAACATCCCGCTTTGTTAATTCTTGATGAGCCATTGCAAGGGCTTGATTCACTCAACCGGCAGTTAGTTCTGCGTTTCATTGATATCATGATTAAAAATGGTGATACGCAACTTCTTTTTGTCTCACATCATCAGGAAGATGCTCCAGAGTGCATCACTCATCGACTGAGATTTATTCCTGATGGCAATATTTATCGTTATGAAACCGAGCTGACTTTTAGCCCTCTTTTGTGATTTTCTAATACTCTTCATCTTTTCAGGCCGCCTCTGACCGGAGGCCGGCCTGAAATCCATAAAATATCAACTCCTCTCTCAGCTGATACTGAAGAAAAATAAATGTGTAGCGTGTTCTATAAACATTTTTTTGATAGTTCTTATTATTTTTTTGAATTTTTTGTCTATTGCTATAAAATCCCGCCCTATTTTTTAGATTGTTTACCTATTTTTTAAAAAGAACCGAGAATTTTATGGGCTGGACTTTACTTGCCGCTTCGCTGGCACTGTTAGATATTCGCCAAAAAATCGCATTTTTCATTGCATTCTTAGCTATCGCTGTTGGGATCAGCACTCATATACTGGCCTACCCCGCGATCATCTCATTATTAATGATAAGTGTATTGGGTGTGGCGCATGTCTATTTCAATAGCAAAAGGCATATTATCGGTAAAAGCATTACCGAAGCTATGTTGGTTATCGTTAGTATTTTGTTATTTATACATTTTATTCCCGGTTTTCATAACCTGAAATATCTGGACAAAGTACAGGTTGGGCCACTCAGCGCACCTTTTTCCATGTACTTCAATTTTGACAAGGCACTGGTTCCTTTTCTCTTATTGTGCTGTATGCCAAGCCTATTCCGCTGTAACCCAGTAGTTAATGCTCCTGCCCACGGCTGGGCGTTATTAATCGCAGCAATACCAGCATTATTAGGGCTTGCTACAACGCTTGGCGGGTTGGCAGTTGAACTCCACCTGCCTAGTTGGTTTCCTGCCTTCGTTGTTGCCAATATTTTATTTGTATCACTGGCAGAAGAAGCCCTATTCCGTGGCTATATTCAGCAAAAGCTCAGTCAGTGGATGGGCCCCTATTTTGCGCTGATCATTACTTCTGTGCTATTTGGTGCCGCTCACTTCGCAGGCGGTGGACTATTGATGGCCTTCGCAACACTGGCAGGCCTGATTTATGGTATAGCGTGGATGTGGAGTGGTCGTTTATGGGTAGCTGTCGGATTCCATTTTACCCTTAATGTGTTACACCTGCTGTTTTACACATATCCGATTAAAACGATCATCAGCTAATTTCCGCTATCCGGCCTATTTCAAGTTGCAGCCAGTCAGGCTGCAACTCCTCCCATATATGATTTAAGACAGAAGTTCATCGACTATTGTTTGCTGTTTCCGTCTATCGCGCCATATAATGCCCGCAGCGAGCATTTCATTTTGTATTAAAAAGTAATGATAGGAGTTTAAGCTATGGCTGTAACTAAGCTGGTTCTTGTAAGACATGGTGAGAGCGAGTGGAACAAAGAGAACCGTTTTACGGGCTGGACTGATGTTGAACTGTCTGATAAAGGTCGCAATGAAGCACAACAGGCTGGTCAATTGCTGAAACAGGAAGGTTTTGCTTTTGACTTTGCCTACACATCTGTTTTAAAACGCGCCATTCATACTTTGTGGAATATTCTGGATCAGGTCGATCAACAATGGCTACCGGTTGAAAAAAGCTGGAAACTGAATGAACGCCATTATGGTGCCCTGCAAGGTCTGGATAAAGCAGAAACTGCGGCTAAGTATGGTGATGATCAGGTTAAATTGTGGCGTCGTGGCTTTGCCATCACTCCTCCTGATCTGACCAAAGATGATGAACGTTATCCCGGCCATGACCCTCGCTATGCAAACCTGAAACCAGAAGAACTTCCTGTCACAGAAAGCCTGGCAACGACTATCGAACGTGTTGTTCCTTACTGGGAAGAAGTAATTAAACCTCGCGTTGCAAACGGTGAAAAAGTTATCATCGCGGCTCACGGCAATTCTCTGCGCGCACTGGTGAAGTATCTGGATAATATGGGCGAAGACGAAATTCTTGAGTTAAATATTCCAACTGCTGTACCGCTGGTTTATGAATTCGACGAGAATATGAAGCCAATTAAACACTATTATCTGGGTAATGCGGATGAAATCGCTGCAAAAGCAGCTGCTGTCGCAAATCAGGGTAAAGCGAAATAATTGAGTAAAATAGAAAAAGCCGGAAATCACTCCGGCTTTTTCATACAAAATCATCCTCGGCGTGTTCTGACAGCCTGAGACAACTGCTGTAATAGCGTTTCTGTATCATCCCAGCCAATACAGGCATCTGTCACACTTTTCCCATAAACCAGTGGTTCATCATCATCTAGACTTTGGTTGCCTTCAACCAGATGGCTTTCAACCATTACACCGATAATCGCATTCTCTCCGGCAGAGATCTGTCCACAAACATCGGCTCCAACATCCATCTGCCTTTTGAACTGCTTCGCACTGTTTGCATGGCTGAAATCAATCATGACCTGCGGTTTCAGCCCTGCTTTTAATAAACCTTCTTTCACCGCGCTGACATGTTCAGCACTGTAGTTTGGCTCTTTTCCGCCACGCAGAATAATATGGCAATCCTGATTGCCCGTCGTATTAACGATGGCGGAATGACCCCATTTAGTTACTGACAGGAAGCAGTGTGATGAACCGGCAGCATTGATGGCATCAATCGCTACTTTTATTGTACCGTCAGTACCGTTTTTAAAACCAACCGGGCAGGATAGCCCTGATGCCAGCTCACGGTGAACCTGAGATTCGGTTGTACGTGCTCCTATTGCTCCCCAGCTCATAAGATCGGCAAGATACTGGGGGGTAATCATATCAAGGAATTCACCTGCTGCCGGTAACCCAATATCATTAATATCGAGCAGGAGTTTGCGTGCTGTGCGTAATCCATCATTAATATCAAAGCTACAATCCATTTTCGGGTCATTGATTAACCCTTTCCAACCGATTGTAGTACGCGGTTTTTCAAAATAAACCCGCATCACGATTTCCAGATCTCCTTTCAATTCGCGGCGCAATTTATTCAGTCGCTCTGCATATTCCAGTGCAGCCTTTGGGTCATGAATTGAACATGGGCCAATTATTACCAATAGACGATCATCTGCACCAGTTAAAATGTTATGAATGGCTTCGCGAGCTTCACGAACGGTAGTAGCAGTGTCTTTTGTTGCAGGGAATTTTTCAAGCAATGCAACTGGTGGCAATAATTCTGTTATTTTTCTTATCCTTACATCGTCATTCTGGTAATTCATCGGCCTATCACCTAATGTGTTTACAGTTGTTTAAAATAATTTTGTGATCTCAATCTAACTGTTAGATGAAGTGCTGTAAATAATCTTTGTGGGTAAATAAGCAGACTTTTTATAAAAGAGAAAATTAGAAAGAGGATATATAAATGGAATATCAACGAACAGGCCATAAGTTATTATGGCCTGTTCCGGGCTAGTTATTAATTTGAATTTTCAGTGGAAGTACTCACTGTAGATGATGTTTCATGATTATTCTTAGCTACTTTTATCCATAGACGAGCACCGTTCAAAGCAATTCCTGTCAGAATAATATACTGCAACGACATCGCTAATACGCCTTGCTTGTAGTAAATGGCAACGCTGATCACATTAATAACCACCCACAGCAGCCAATTTTCTACATGCTTACGAGTCATGAGAACCATAGCCACTATTGATAATACGGTCATAACCGAATCCCAGAACGGGAAAGCATCTGGCAGCAAGTCAGGCATGGTGATCCCAAAGCCCATTCCCTGTAAAGCAACAACAGAAACTTTTGCCATATAACCAAATATTTGGTCAATATTAAATGTCATTATCAGGATAAAAAGGAGGGAAACAGTAGCCACACTGAACATCTGTTTGGGGCTAAGCCAGCGGATCTTTAATTCTTTCTGTTGCTGTTCATCGACTCTGCTCCAGGCATACCAACCATAAATGTTTGCAGCAAAGAAGAAAATTTGTAGCATAAGACTGGCATAAAGCTGGATTTGAAAAAATATCACCGCAAATAGGGAAACATTAATTAAACCAAATAAATAGTTAATAATTTTTTCCTGGCTCGCAAGCCAGATACATAATAAACCTGCAATTGTACCAACAGCCTCGATATATGATGGTTGATAACCAAATATCTCCACAGGGATATGGTTATTTATACTGAAAAATCTGCTGAGAAAATCCATGCTTTTTTATCCTTACCATAATTAATGTTTAGTATATCAATAACAAAGGCATTAAATTAGGTTAAAAACCGACATTGCAGCCAGCTTTTGTTTTATATACTAAACAAGATAGCGAGTTTTTAAGTAAAAGTCTTTAAGTATTTTAGAAATTTTAATGTCAATTACCAGACGCTGATATGGTAAACATAAAAACCAATTATTAATAATTAGTAAATAATAACAATGTTAAAATAATGAGTGACATCATAAAAAGAAACTTATTTAGTTTTAGAATAATTAAAATAAACACAGAGTGACATTAGGATATATACAGATGGGTCGAACAGGATGATTCGGCCTCCGGCCTCACCTTTCGGGCCAACGCTTATGCGCTGTTGTCTCGCTTCGCTCGGCTCGAACCTACGACCAATTGATTAAAAGTCAACTGCTCTACCGACTGAGTTCAGTCATTACTTGAAGAATATTAGATTGAGAATTTAGATGGTGGGTCGTGCAGAATGATTCGGCCTCCGGCCTCACCCTTCGGGCCAACGCTTATGCGTTGTTGTCTCGCTTCGCTCGGCTCGAACCTGTGACCAATTGATTAAAAGTCAATTGCTCTACCAATTGAGGTTATTAATTATTTGAAGAATATTGGATTGAGAATTTAGATGGTGGGTCGTGCAGGATGATTCGGCCTCCGGCCTCACCCTTCGGGCCAACGCTTATGCGTTGTTGTCTCGCTTCGCTCGGCTCGAACCTGCGACCAATTGATTAAAAGCCAACTGCTCTACCGACTGAGTTCAGTCATTACTTGAAGAATATTGGATTGAGAATTTAAATGGTGGGTCGTGCAGGATGATTCGGCCTCCGGCCTCACCCTTCGGGCCAACGCTTATGCGTTGTTGTCTCGCTTCGCTCGGCTCGAACCTGCGACCAATTGATTAAAAGCCAACTGCTCTACCGACTGAGTTCAGTCATTACTTGAAGAATATTGGATTGAGAATTTAAATGGTGGGTCGTGCAGGATTCGAACCTGCGACCAATTGATTAAAAGTCAACTGCTCTACCGACTGAGCTAACGACCCATCTGAGGTATGTCTGAATTGAAGATTTAAATGGTGGGTCGTGCAGGATTCGAACCTGCGACCAATTGATTAAAAGTCAACTGCTCTACCGACTGAGCTAACGACCCATTTACATCTTGCTTAGCAACACTATTGCTTGCCAACGGCGGCATATATTACTGATTTCTCAGCGCGGCGCAACATTTATTTTATTAAAACCCGTTCAAGCGACTACTAATCACCCAATTATCCCCAAAAAGACCGATATATAACCTTTTGGGGATAATTATTACATTCCAGTAATCTTTTTGGCAGCCATTTTTGCCGCGTTGGTACCGGGATATTGCTTAACCACCTGCTGATAAACTGCCTTGGCTTTATCCTTTTGCCCTTTTTCCTGCATAATCAGGCCAACTTTATACAAGGAATCGCTGCTTTTTGATGACTTAGGATAATTTTTCACCACAGTCGCAAAATAATAAGCCGCATCATCCTTCTTGCCTTTGTTGTAATTCAGCTGACCTAGCCAATAGTTAGCATTCGAAAGGTATTTAGACTTAGGATATGCTTTGACAAAGTTCTGAAAAGCGACGATTGCCTTATCATACTCCTTGGTATTAATAGCTAAAGCGACGGCAGCATCATAATCACCCTTCTCACTGCCTGTATTCGTGGCAGCGGCCGGTTGATTATCTGCGCTTTTCTCTGCTGACGGAGTAGCATTATCAGTTTCAGAGCCTGAAGGGTTGGTGATTTTATCCAGCTGCTGATAAATGTCCTTCTGGCGCTCAATAACCTGATTTAACTGGTACTGATTTTCCTGAATCTGACCACGTAGCGTATCAATATCACGCTGGGAATCAGCAAGTTGCTGCTGAAGTTGAGTTAATAACTGGCTGTGAGCGTCAGAAATACGCTCTAACTGGGAAAGGCGCTCATCGGTGGAGCCTGAGCCGACATTACTGATTGGCGCTCGGGCGGTAGCGGCCCAAGGAGCCGCTACGCCAACCAATAACGACAGACCCAATACAAAACGTCTGAAGTTACTGTTCATGCTTTACTCTTAGTATACGATTACAGCGCGACGGTTTTTAGCGTATGCTGCTTCGTCATGACCCAGTACTGCTGGTTTTTCTTTACCGTAAGAAACAACAGCAAGCTGGTCAGCTGAAACGCCTTTGCCTTGCAGGTACATTTTAACTGCATTTGCACGACGCTCACCCAGAGCGATATTGTACTCAGGAGTACCACGCTCATCCGCATGACCTTCGATAGTCACTTTAACAGATGGATTGCTACGCAGGAATGCAGCGTGTGCATCCAGCATCTGAGCGAATTCATTGTTGATATCGTATTTATCGAAACCGAAGTATACGATGTTGTGGTTTTGCAGTTCCTGCATTTGCTGACGTGCTAATTCTTCAGCAGACAGACCTGCTTTAGAAGAATTATCAACAGTGCTTACGCCTGACTGATCACTGTTACCATTTTTATTGGTATTACTACACGCTGCTACGGCCATGATTGGTAAAGCTAACATCAGCCCTTTTAGCACTTTGTTCAATTGCATCTCTTTGATCCTTTTATAGTTTGCCATACATACTTGTTATGCATCACAGATACGGCGACCAGGCAGGAGATTTCACCTGTCCATCAGTGGCCGGAAGACGCGCTTTGAAACGTCCGTCAGTCGAAACTAGCTGCAATACAGTCCCCAACCCTTGGGTGGAGCTATAAATAACCATAGTGCCGTTAGGTGCGATACTCGGCGTTTCATCTAGAAACGTATCTGTCAAAACCTGAACAGATCCCGTTGCCAGATCCTGTTTGGCGATGTGCTGACTGCCACTCGCTGTGCTGACCATAACGATAAAAGTACCGTCAGGACTCACATCAGCGTCCTGGTTCTGTGAACCTTCCCAAGTCAGTCGTTGTGGAGCACCGCCATTAATATCAATTTTATATAACTGTGGGCGACCGCCCTGGTCCGAAGTATAGACCAGCGTCTTATTATCCGGCATCCAGCTTGGCTCAGTATTGTTACTGCGGCCATCCGTTATCTGATTAATTTGCCCTGAGGCCAAATCCATCAAATATAAATTCAGGCTTCCCGTTTTAGATAATGCAAAAGCGAGCTTGGTGCCGTCTGGGGAAAATGCCGGTGCACCGTTGTGACGAGGAAACGATGCAATCTGACGCACAGCCCCTGTTGCCAGTGTCTGGATCACCAGAGAAGAGTGCCCGCCTTCAAATGTCACATAAGCCAGTTGAGAACTATCTGGTGACCATGCCGGTGACATTAAAGGTGCTGGTGAACGATGCACGATATTTTCGTTATAGCCGTCATAATCAGCAACACGCAATTCATACGGGTATTTATCAGTGGCTGTTTTCTTAACGACATAAGCTATACGAGTCGCAAATGCTCCCTTGATACCCGTCAGTTTTTCAAATACTTCATTACTGACTGTATGTGCAGCATAGCGCAGCCATTTTTTATCAACTTGAAATTGATTCTGAGCTAAGACCGAACCTGGCGTACCAACGACATCAACCAATTGATAGGAAACTAAATATTTGCCATCAGCAGCAGGCTGAACCTGACCGACAACCACTGAATCTATCCCAAGGGCAGACCATGCGGCAGGCGTAACTTCAGATGCCGTGGTAGGTTGTTGTGGCATACGATCCGAAGTGATGGGATTAAACTTCCCACTGTTTCTCAAATCAGCTGCAACAATAGAACCAATTGCTTCAGGTGGATTATCCGCCCCAGTCCATTTGAATGGTACAACGCCAATAGGACGGGCTGAATCAACACCCTCTGTAATTTCAATGCGAACTTCCGCACGGGCAACTGTTGCCCACAGCAGCAGAAAGCCCAATAATGCCTTAAACGTCAGTTTAAAAGTTTGCTTCATCATCTCTCCCTTATCGCGATCACCATGCCCGCAATAATCCGCCGGATTCTAACAAACGCCAACAAACAAAACCAGATACCTAAATAAAATCTGATGATTTTGTTTACATAGATAAATTATCCGCAGTTTTACCTAATAAATTGTCTATTATTACCAAATATTTATCTTACTACGGATTAAAGTCTAGTGAGAAGTTCTTGAAGTGCTCATAAATTTCTTCACTTGATGGGCGAGGCATTTTTTTTGCTAAACCAGCTGCACTAATTGCAGCCTGACATAATGCGGGATCTCCCTTGCCAGCTTTAATATCAATCAATAAACCATCGCGAGCCAACTTGATGTGCAACTGACAAGTAAGCCCTGCATACGATTTTGAATCATAAAAGTTAGCCTGTATTGCGGCCTTTACTTGTCCAATATAGTTCTGAATATCTGATTCAGAAGCGCCACTTTTTTTGCCTCCGCCTTTACCTGCTGCGGATGCACCTCCTTGTTTAGGTGTGTCAGAAGTTAGCCCCCCTAACAAATCATCGACGGTCTGAGCCTGTTTGGCTTCTTCTGCTTTGGCTTTCGCTTTTGCTTTGGCCTCTGCTTTGGCTTTAGCCGCTACTTCCGCTTTAGCTTTCTCTTCAGCCGCCGCTTTAGCCTTCGCTTCAGCTTCTGCTTTAGCTTTTGCCTCAGCCTCTGCTTTTGCCTTTGCTTCCGCTTCGGCTTTACGTTTCGCCGCTTCTTCAGCTTCTTTTCTGGCCTGAGCCTCGGCCTTTTGTCGAGCCTCTTCCTGTTCTTTCAGAATTCTTTCCTGCTCTGCTTTGGCTTTGGCTGCTGCTTCTTCTGCAATTTTCTGCTCTTGGCGAGCTTTAGCGGCGGCAGCATCAGCCTGTTTTTTCTGCTCTTGCGCAACCTGCTGTGCCTTTATCCGCTCTTCTTCCGCAGCTTTCAGGCGCTCTTGCTCTTCCGCCTGCTTAGCCCGCAATTCAGCAGCCTGTTGTTCGGCTTTTTTCTTCCGCTGCTGCTCAGCCAGCTTTGCATTAGCCTGTTGCTGTTGCTGCTGGTTATATTGTTGAACTACGGCATTTGGATCGACCATAACCGCATCAATAACTGTACCACCGACTCCACCACCGCCCATCTCAGTTTTTTGTTCTAAAGAGCCCCAAATCAGAAACCCGAACAGGATAATGTGCAAAATAACTGAAATAATAATGGCGCGATTTAGCCTGCTGTTTTGCTTGTTTGTCTTTCCCACGCTCGACATCCAGAAACTTTAAGTGTAAGCCGCCATTCAGGCGCCAATAGGCTGAGTCATTAAACCCACTGATTTCACTCCCGCCTGACGAAGCATATTCAGAGCCTTGATGACTTCATCATAAGGAACTTCTTTTGAACCCCCAATCAAGAAAATTGTTTTAGGGTTAGCTTTTATCAGAGTTTGAGCTTCAGCAATAATTTGTTGCTCTGGTAACAATTCCAGACGCTCCTGATTAACAACCATGTTGTACCGCCCTACCCCAGAAACCTCTACTATAACGGGAGGATTATCAGTGCTGGAAACCGTTTTTGAATCCACTGAGTCAGGTAAATCAACTTCTACGCTTTGCGTAATAATTGGTGCGGTTGCCATAAAAATCAGCAGTAAAACCAGTAACACGTCCAGCAAGGGAACGATATTAATTTCGGATTTTAGCTCACGTCTGCGACTGCGAGTGCGCGCCATTCGCTTTTCCCCTTACTCTTTATTACGACTTGTTAGTATTAGAAACAAAAGCCTGACGGTGTAATATCGCCAGAAATTCTTCCATAAAATTGTCGTAAGTTTGTTCCAGTTTATTGACACGCTGATTCAGACGGTTATAAGCCATAACGGCAGGAATGGCTGCAAACAGACCGATTGCTGTTGCAATCAAAGCTTCTGCGATACCGGGCGCAACCATCTGTAACGTTGCCTGTTTCACTGATCCCAGCGCAATGAAAGCATGCATAATTCCCCAGACAGTCCCGAACAGGCCGATATAAGGGCTGATAGAACCGACGGTACCCAGGAATGGAATATGATTTTCCAGTGTTTCCAATTCACGGTTCATGGAAATACGCATAGCACGGGAGGCCCCGGTCAGAATAGCTTCAGGCGCATGGCTGTTTGCCTGATGTAAACGAGAAAATTCTTTAAAGCCAGAATAGAAAATTTGTTCAGTACCGCTTAATGAATCACGATGTGACTGACTCTCTTTATAAAGGCGAGACAATTCAATCCCAGACCAGAATTTATCTTCAAATGCTTCCACTTCCCGAGTAGCGGAATTCAGAATTCTTGTTCTTTGAATAATAATCGCCCAAGAGACGACAGAAAAACCAATCAGAATTAACATGATCAGCTGTACTAAAAAGCCTGCCTTCAGGAATAAATCTAGGATGTTCATGTCAGTCACTGCTTAAACTCCGCGACAATAGACTTTGGAAGCGCAATAGGCTTCATTTGAGATGAATTTACGCAGACAACCAGACATTCTGCGTTACTGATAACTACATCATTGCAATCAATTATCCGTTGAGTAAATGTCAGCGAAGCACCGCGGATACTCGTCACTTCGCACTCCACAACCAGCTGATCATCTAATCTGGCTGGCTTCCGGTAGTCAACGGTCATGCGACTGACAACAAAACCAATTTGTTCATCCAACATATACTTCTGGTGAAAGCCCTTATCACGCAACATTTCTGTGCGGGCTCTTTCATAAAAAGCCAGATATTGAGCGTGATAGACCACACCACTAGCATCTGTGTCTTCGTAATAAACACGGATAGGCCAACGGAACAACATATTACTCACACATAATCCTAATCAGACTAATTGACGCTGCCACTATACTTAAGACAATAGCGCTTTGGAATGGGTTGTTATTAAACTAGTCAAAAAAAATTTATGGACCAGTATCCTATAAAATTACAAATAGTTTACTTAAAGAAATGATATAAGCCAAAAATAAGGATTAAAAGTGCGGGTAATGGATGAAAGAAGAGACGCCAGACAAAATGTTTAGGATTAAATCCAACGCCGAAAATAACCCCGGAACAAATTGCCCAAATCAGTAAAATACCCTGCCATATCATCAACGAACTGGTGTTCGATGCAAATCGGGTCGGATCCCACAAAATACATAAAGCAAGCCCTAAAGCCATAATGAGGATAAGGGCCCTCAACAGGCCCTTATTCATTATTAGCTGATAAAGTCTATCAACCAACATTATTTTTTGTCACTCTCAGTTACTTTTTTTGACTCACTGTGCTCAAGAGCTAAAGCCGCAATAATGGCAAAACTACAAGCTAAGAGCGTTCCGAGAATCCAGGCAAAATACCACATGTGCTATGCTCCTTTAGTACAGTGAATGTTTGTTGTTTTCAATGTAACCCTTATCCAGACGCCCGAAGGTTTTGTAGTAACACCAGATGGTGTATGACAAAACAATAGGAACGAAGATAAGTGCAACAACGAACATAATTTGTAGTGTCCACTGACTGGATGTTGCATCCCACATGGTCAGACTGACATTCGGATCAAGGCTTGATGGCATCACAAACGGGAACATAGATATCCCTGCGGTTAAAATAATGCAGGCAACCGTCAATGATGAGAACAGGAAAGCCCAGGCACCTTTATCCAGTTTGGTGGCTAACATAGTCAACAGAGGGAAAACCACACCCAGTGCAGGTATCGCCCACAATATCGGCTGGTTATTAAAGTTGATCAGCCATGCACCTGCCTGTTGAACCACTTCTTTATGTAATGGGTTAGATACGCCGTTTACATCCAGACCGCCAGTCACAACATAACCATCGATACCGTAAATCAGCCACACACCCGCCAGTAAGAAAGCCACCGCTGTGATTAACGCACAAACCTGTGTCGCAGTACGGGAGCGTAAGTGTAATTCACCTGTAGTACGCATTTGCAGGTAAGTTGCTCCCTGCGTAATGATCATCATCAAGCTGACAACACCGGCGAGAAGACCATAAGGGTTCAGTAGCCCGAAGAAAGATCCTTCATAAGATACGCGTAAATAAGAATCTACCGCCAGTGGCACACCCTGTAACAGGTTGCCGAATGCCACACCAATTACCAACGGTGGCACGAAACTGCCGACAACAATTCCCCAGTCCCACATATTACGCCATTTTCTGTCTTCCAGTTTTGAACGATAGTCAAAACCAACCGGACGGAAGAACAGAGCCGCCAGTACCAGAATCATCGCGACGTAGAAACCGGAGAAAGCAGCAGCATATACCATTGGCCAGGCAGCAAATAATGCTCCCCCAGCGGTGATTAACCACACCTGATTGCCATCCCAGTGAGGGGCTACAGAGTTAATCATGATACGGCGTTCAGTGTCATTTTTGCCAATAACCCGCAACAGGACACCAACACCCATGTCAAAACCATCGGTCACTGCAAACCCGATTAGCAACACACCAATCAGCAGCCACCATATAAATCGTAATACTTCATAATCAAGCATAAGTGGACTCCCGCTTACTCAATACTGTTCACTGAAGAATTCTTCGTTGAAGAAACGGCTTTTTGTTCAAAATGATAGCGCCCTGTTTTGAGGCTGCTTGGGCCAAGACGGGCAAATTTGAACATCAGGAACATTTCAGCAATCAAGAATAAGGTATACAGACCACAAATCAGTGCCATTGAGAAAATCAGATCCCCGACACTGCGTGTCGAAGCGGCAACCGCGGTTGGTAATACTTCACCAATTGCCCACGGCTGACGGCCATACTCTGCAACAAACCAGCCTGCTTCAACAGCAATCCACGGCAATGGAATACTGAACAGTGCTGCGCGTAACAACCATTTCTGCTGACCGATACGGTTACGGATAACACTGAAGAATGCCAGGCCAATAACCAACAGCATGATAAAACCACAGGCAACCATGATACGGAATGCAAAATAGAGTGGAGCTACACGTGGAATAGAGTCTTTCGCAGCTGCTTTGATCTGTTCTTCTGTCGCGTTTGTTACCTCTGGAGTGTAACGTTTGACCAGCATACCGTAGCCAAGATCTTTCTTACTTTCGTTGAATGCGCTACGTACTGCCGGGTCAGTATTGCCTGCACGCAATTCTTCCAGTAACTCATAGGCTTTAAGTCCGTTACGGATACGTTGCTCGTGCTGACTCATCAAGTCACGCAGACCAATCACAGGAGTATCAGTTGAGCGAGTCGCTATAAGACCTAAGACGTAAGGAATATGGATGGAGTATTTATTTTCCATCTTATCCTGATCAGGAATACCTATCAGTGTGAATGCAGCCGGAGGTGCCTGTGTTTCCCATTCTGCTTCAATCGCAGCCAGCTTGGTTTTTTGTACGTCCCCCATTTCGTATCCGGATTCATCACCCAGTACAATGACAGACAATACTGCCGCAATACCAAAACTTGATGCAATTGCAAAAGAACGCTTAGCAAATGGAATATCTCGCCCTTTAAGCAGATAGTAGGAGCTTATTCCCAAGACGAAAACCGCGCCTGTCACATAACCAGCAGCAACAGTATGAACGAATTTCACCTGAGCAACAGGGTTCAGCACAAGCTCGCTAAAGCTCACCATTTCCATACGCATGGTTTCAAAATTGAAATCAGATGCAATCGGGTTTTGCATCCAGCCATTCGCAATCAGAATCCATAAAGCAGAGAAGTTAGAACCTAATGCAACCAGCCATGTTACCGCCAGATGCTGTTTCTTGCTCAGACGATCCCAACCGAAAAAGAATAAGCCAACAAATGTGGATTCGAGGAAGAAAGCCATCAGGCCTTCAATGGCTAATGGTGCACCAAAAATATCACCAACATAATGTGAGAAATATGACCAATTTGTTCCGAACTGGAACTCCATAGTCAAACCTGTTGCAACACCCAGAGCAAAGTTAATACCAAATAACTTACCCCAGAATTTCGTCATATCTTTATAGATTTGCTTGCCAGACAGGACATATACCGTTTCCATTATCGCAAGCAAGAACGCCATGCCGAGCGTCAATGGTACGAATAGGAAATGGTACATAGCAGTTAAGGCAAACTGTAATCGTGACAGTTCGACAATATCAAACATCTTGACTCCTTGCTCCTAGCAGGAAGACACCGACTTGCGGCAACCCGACTTCATTAAATGAAAGTCTCGTAACTACCAGCAATAAATGCCTCAAACACAACAACAAATTATTAAGTAAATCAAATCCAGTATAAATCTCAATAATATTACGCCTATATTCACACACAATAAATAGCTTTTACGTGACTCAGACTAGAATTCTGAATACAGACTAATAGTGCCGTTCATTTATGAGGTAATATCTCTTTATTCTAGATCAATTAAATCAATTTAAGCGAACAGAATTTATAGTAATAAATTGATTTTAGTCATTTTTTTCATTTTCTTGTTAAGTATTTCAGCTATTATTTCATTACAGTTGATTTAGTGTTAATTATTTGTTGCCAATAATGCCTGTTAATATATTTTTTGCTGTGGAAAGCATTATAAAATTAACTTTTCATTTTCATTATTAGAAAAATATATTTTTTTAGAATTTATAATTAAATTAATCGATTAAATAGGGCTTTCTAAAAACAAGTTAAATTTAATTTAAAAATATCACTCTGTATAAAAAGACTAACTTACTGTTTATATTATAAATAAAAATAAAAAGGCTGCTTAAAAGCAGCCTTTTTCTATAAAAATAGCTTATTTTGGGACTATTTTCCTGTCAATAAACCTTTTACTGCATCTCCGATGTCAGCAAGGCTACGAACAGTCGTCACACCAGCGGCTTCCAGCGCTGCGAATTTCTCATCCGCAGTACCTTTACCACCCGCGATAATCGCACCAGCATGCCCCATGCGCTTACCTTTAGGTGCTGTCACACCAGCAATGTAAGCAACGACAGGTTTCGTGACATGCTCTTTGATGTACGCAGCAGCTTCTTCTTCTGCTGTTCCACCAATCTCGCCGATCATGACGATAGCTTCAGTTTGTGGATCCTGCTGGAATAGTTTCAGGATATCGATGAAGTTTGAACCCGGAATTGGGTCACCACCGATACCAACACAGGTAGATTGACCTAATCCTGCATCAGTTGTCTGTTTCACCGCTTCATATGTCAAAGTACCTGAACGGGATACAATACCCACTTTACCTGCTTGATGAATATGACCAGGCATAATGCCGATCTTACATTCACCCGGAGTAATCACACCCGGGCAGTTAGGGCCGATCATGCGAACACCGGCTTCATCCAGTTTTACCTTAACAGTCAGCATATCCAGAGTTGGAATGCCTTCAGTAATGGTAATAATCAGTTTAATGCCAGCTTCAATAGCTTCCAGAATGGAGTCTTTACAAAATGGTGCCGGTACATAAATAACAGAGGCTGTTGCACCTGTTGCTTCAACCGCTTCACGAACGGTATTAAACACAGGCAGGCCAAGGTGTTCAGTGCCACCTTTACCCGGTGTAACACCACCAACCATCTGAGTACCGTAAGCAATCGCCTGTTCTGAGTGGAAAGTACCCTGACTACCAGTAAAACCCTGACAAATCACTTTGGTGTTTTTATCAATTAAAATAGACATTATTTATTCCCCGCTGCTGCGACTGCCTGTTTAGCTGCGTCTGTCAAACTGGTTGCTGCTATAATATTCAAGCCACTGTCAGCCAGTTTTTTCGCACCCAGTTCAGCATTGTTTCCTTCCAGACGAACAACTACCGGTACGTGTACACCAACTTCTTCCACAGCACCAATAATACCGTCGGCAATCAGATCACAACGGACGATCCCACCAAAGATATTTACCAAGACAGCTTTCACATTTTCATCTGACAGGATGATTTTAAATGCCTCAGTAACACGCTCTTTTGTTGCGCCACCACCAACATCAAGGAAGTTAGCAGGTGCACCACCGTGCAATTTGACAATGTCCATCGTTCCCATTGCCAGACCAGCACCATTTACCATACAGCCAATGTTGCCATCCAATGCAACATAATTCAGTTCCCATTGTGCAGCCTGAGCTTCACGTGGATCTTCCTGTGAAGGATCGTGCATTTCACGCAGTTCGGCCTGACGGAACATCGCGTTACCATCTGCACCCAACTTTCCATCCAAACAGATAAGATCACCTTCAGTTGTAATAACCAACGGGTTAATTTCAACCAGAGCCAGATCACGCTCAAGGAAAAGGTTTGCCAATCCCATGAAAATCTTGGTGAATTGACCGACTTGTTTACCAGTCAAACCTAACTTGAACGCCAGTTCACGGCCTTGATAGGGCATAGGGCCAGCCAGTGGGTCGATGATTGCTTTATGAATCAGTTCGGGCGTTTCTTCCGCCACTTTTTCTATTTCGACGCCACCTTCGGTAGAGGCCATGAACACTACACGACGTGTACCACGGTCAACAACAGCCCCGAGATACAGCTCCTTAGCAATATCAGTCGCTCCTTCTACCAGAATCTGGTGAACAGGCTGCCCCTGTACGTCAGTCTGATAGGTTACCAGCCGTTTACCCAGCCATTGTTCAGCAAAAGCACGAATATCTTCCTTGCTATTGACGACTTTCACACCACCAGCCTTACCGCGACCGCCTGCATGAACCTGACATTTAACGACCCAAGGACCTGAACCAATCTTGGATGCTGCTTCTTCTGCTTCGCGCGGCGTTGTGCAGGCATAACCAGCTGGTGCTGGTAAACCATACCGTGCAAAAAGTTGTTTTGCCTGATACTCGTGTAAATTCATGATGTTCTATCCATAATTTAATCTAAGAAAGGTAATTAACCTTCTATACCTGCGCATTACAATCTACAGCTTTATTTACTGCATTTCGAAATTCACAGGGTATATTTTGTTGCTCGGATATGGCCAGCCCGAAAGCTGGCCGCATGGTTTGTTACATCAACACTTTTTACATCAACATCGTTGTACTTCAGACTGGGCGGAATTTAACACCCTCCGCCCTGATGGTGATGCTATACATCCAGCAACAAACGTGTTGGATCTTCCAGCATTTCTTTGATGGTCACCAGGAAGCCTACAGACTCACGTCCATCAATCAGACGATGGTCATAAGACAGTGCCAGATACATCATTGGAAGGATCTCAACCTGACCATTTACTGCCATTGGGCGATCTTTAATGGCATGCATGCCCAGAATCGCACTTTGTGGTGGGTTAATGATCGGAGTGGACATCAGAGAGCCGAAAACACCACCATTAGTAATGGTGAAATTACCGCCGGTGAGTTCATCAACAGTCAATTTACCGTCACGGCCTTTAATAGCCAGCTCTTTGATGGTTTTTTCGAGATCAGCCATGCTCAGGGCATCTGCATCACGTAATACTGGCGTTACCAGACCACGTGGAGTCGATACCGCAATGCTGATATCAAAATAGTTGTGGTAAACCACGTCAGTGCCATCAATTGAAGCGTTAACTTCTGGATAACGTTTCAGTGCTTCAACAACCGCTTTCACATAGAAGGACATGAAGCCCAGACGAACGCCATGACGTTTTTCAAACGCATCGCCGTATTGCTTACGCAGTTCCTGAATTGGTTTCATGTTGACTTCATTGAAAGTCGTCAACATTGCCGTATTGTTCTTCGCTTCAAGCAGACGCTCTGCAACACGCTTACGTAAACGTGTCATTGGTACGCGTTTTTCACTGCGGTGAGGCAGTTCAGACTGCTGAGCAGCTGGTGCAGATGCAGCAGGTTTAGCGCTCTCTTTTTTGTTCGCAGCGATATGTTTTTCTACGTCTTCACGCACAATACGACCACCTACACCACTGCCTTTAATCGCAGCAGGATCTAAATCGTGCTCTGCAATCAGACGGCGAACTGCCGGGCTAAGAGCATCGTTACTCTCATCTTCCAAAGAGGCAGTCTGGCGCTGTGCCGGAGTTGCCTCAGTGGTTTCTTTCACCGCAGCAGGCATGCCAGCACTGTTACTCAGGCTAATACGACCAAGCAATTGCTTAGACAATACAGTGGCGCCTTCTTCTTCCAAAATAGCTTCCAGAACACCTGCTTCACTTGCTGGTACTTCTAAAATCACTTTGTCAGTTTCAATTTCAACCAGGATGTCATCACGCTCTACAGCATCACCCGGTTTTTTGTGCCATGTTGCAACAGTCGCATCCGCAACAGATTCAGGAAGGTCTGGAACCAGAATTTCTACGCTACTCATTTTCTATCCTTAATTTATTCAACGTTCAGTGCGTCATTTACCAGAGCTTGCTGTTGCTTCTGGTGAACGGACGTATAGCCCACAGCCGGGGAAGCAGAAGCCGGACGCCCTGCATAACGTAAAGAAGCCCCAAATGGGATCGCTTCACGGAAATTATGTTGACTGCAATACCAAGCCCCTTGGTTCAGGGGTTCTTCCTGACACCAAACGAAATCATGAACATGAGCATACTGCTCAAACAGATTCTGCAAGTCTTGACGAGGGAATGGATATAGCTGCTCAATACGAACAATAGCAACATCACTCTGTTCATTCTTACGACGCTGCTCCAGCAGATCGTAATAGACTTTACCGGAGCAAAGTACAACGCGTTTCACACCTTTCGGATCTAAAGCGTCAACTTCACCAATCACTGTCTCAAACTTACCGTCAGCCAGTTCATCCAGACTGGATACTGCCAATGGATGGCGCAGCAGTGACTTAGGTGACATAACGATCAGAGGACGACGCATACCACGCAGAGCCTGACGGCGCAGCATGTGATAAACCTGAGCCGGAGTTGATGGCACGCAGACCTGCATGTTCTGTTCTGCACATAATTGCAGATAACGTTCCAGACGTGCTGATGAGTGCTCTGGGCCTTGCCCTTCATATCCATGCGGCAGCAACATAACCAGACCACACATACGGCCCCATTTCTGCTCGCCAGAGCTGATGAACTGGTCAATAACGACCTGTGCTACGTTAGCAAAATCACCAAACTGAGCTTCCCAGATGGTCAGCGTGCGTGGCTCTGTTGTTGCATAACCGTATTCAAACGCCAGTACTGCTTCTTCAGACAGCACGGAATCCCATACGTTAAATTCACCCTGACCATTGTGAACATTTGCCAGAGGCACATAAACAGAGGCATCAGTCTGATTATGGATAACCGCATGACGGTGGAAGAATGTACCACGGCCAGCATCTTCACCGGACAGACGTACCGGAACACCTTCATCAACCAGAGTTGCATACGCCAGAGTTTCTGCCGCGCCCCAGTCAAATAATTTGTTTCCATTAGCCATTTCTGCACGGTCAGCGTAGATTTTTGCAACGCGGGAATGCATTGCGACTTCAGCTGGAATGGAACTGATACGTTTGCCAAGATCTTGCAAGCGCTTCATATCCACCTGATGTGGATACTCTGCATCCCATTCATGGTTCAGGTAAGGTTCCCATGTGAAAGAATGCAGGCCCATTGGACGCCACTCATCCACGACACAATCACCGTGATCTAATGCATCACGATATAAGTTGGCCATTTCAGTGACATCATTAGGTGACAGCAGATTTTCTGCGATAAGTTTATCTGCGTAGATCTTGCGTGGTGTTGGGTGTTTCTTGATTTTCTGATACATCAAAGGCTGAGTTGCGCTTGGCTCATCAGCTTCGTTATGCCCGTGACGACGGTAACAAACCAAATCAATCATCACGTCACGTTTAAACGTATTACGGAAATCCAGAGCAAGACGGGTGACGAAAGTAACGGCTTCCGGATCATCTGCATTAACGTGGAAGATAGGTGCCTGAACCATCTTCGCAATATCAGTACAATATTCTGTTGAACGGGTATCTTTAGGATTAGAGGTTGTGAAACCAATCTGGTTGTTAACCACAATTCGAATTGTACCACCAACTTCATAGCCGCGCGCCTGAGACATGTTCAGTGTTTCCTGAACAATCCCCTGACCTGTTACTGCTGAGTCACCATGGATGGTCACTGGCAGAACCATGTTACTGCGGCCTTCATCGAGGCGGTCACGGCGAGCACGGACAGAACCAATAACAACAGGGCTGACAATTTCAAGGTGAGATGGGTTAAATGCCAGCGCCAGATGCACTGGTCCACCATCAGTTTCGAAATCAGAAGAAAAACCCTGATGGTATTTCACGTCACCCGTGCCAAGATGTTCTTTATGCTTACCAGCAAACTCGTCAAACAGATCCGCTGGTTTTTTACCGAATAAGTTGACCAGAACGTTGAGGCGCCCACGGTGAGCCATTCCCAGTACAACTTCACGAGTATCTTGTTTACCTGCATGACGGATAAGTTCTTTTAGCATTGGAATCAGCGCATCACCGCCTTCAAGGGAGAAACGTTTCGCCCCCGGGAACTTAGCACCTAAATAGCGTTCCAAACCTTCTGCTGCCGTCAGCTCTGCCAGAAAACGACGTTTTTCTTCCGTATTGAACTGTGAACCCACTGCTACAGATTCCAGACGCTGTTGTAGCCAGCGCTTTTCTTCTGTATTGGTGATATGCATATATTCCGCACCAATAGAACCACAATAAATGCGCTTCAGGGCGTCATATAAATCAGCCAGTTTCATCGTCTCTTTGCCGATAGCAAATGAGCCTACGTTAAACGTTTCTTCAAAATCTGCTTTGGTTAAATTATGGAAAGCAGGATCGAGATCTGGTACAGGTTCCTGTTTCCATAATCCCAATGGATCAAGATTCGCATTTTGATGACCGCGGAAGCGGAATGCGTTGATTAGCTGCAAAACCTTAACTTGTTTTGCATCCATTGCTGGATCGCTGACTGAAGTGTGGTAACGAGTGGCATCCTTTGCCAGACGACGGAAGTAATCACGTGTCTGTGAGTGAAGTTGTTCCCCGTGACGTCCCGCATCCGGTAATTGTTGGAATATTTCTCTCCAACCTGCATCAACAGAATTAGGATCGGTTATATAGTCTTCATAGATTTGCTCTATGTAAGACTGGTTTGCACCAGCCAGAAAGCTTGAATCCAGCCAGTCCTTCATTGCACCGTTCTGCATTGTGATCCCTTAAGCTTCAAAAGCTTTAGTTTTCGCCGTGGTTAACAAATTCCGCTTTATTAAGCGGTGTTGATAAAAGGTTCATTTGGACGTGCTTAATGCATGTTCTTTATTTGGGTTATCCTACCCTTCAAGGAACCTTTAAAAACTGACTTCAGTTTTTAAAGGTTCCTTATTTTACTGAAACATGCGCCGTCATTAGCAGCAGGCAATTTATCATCTTTCATTCTTTATGCCCTCCACCAGATTGATATTTATTTCAAAAATGTGGAGGGCAACCTTATATGCATTATTTGCACACAATTTATGTGTTATTTATGCACTATATCTTTTGTCTTTCAAGCCACTTCTTTGTTAACCGCGATGCAACCTGAAATCCATTAGATATATATATCGACCTATCAGTAATATTTAATTAAGCACTGTGTCTTAACAACATAGACTTAATATGACCAATCGCTTTTGTTGGATTCAGACCTTTAGGACATACGCTGACGCAGTTCATAATTCCATGACAACGGAACACACTGAATGCATCATTCAGACCATCAAGTCGGGAGGAAGTTTCAGTATCCCGGCTATCAATCAGGAAACGATATGCCGCTAACAGGCCCGCTGGTCCAATAAATTTATCCGGATTCCACCAGAATGACGGACAAGACGTCGAACAGCAGGCACACAGGATACATTCATAAAGGCCATCCAGTTTTTCACGCTGCTCTGGTGATTGCAGGTGTTCACGCGCAGGAGGGTTTTTACCGTCATTAATTAAATAAGGACGGATTTTCTCATATTGCGCATAAAATTGGCCCATATCAACGACCAAATCACGGACAACCGGCAAACCCGGCAGAGGGCGGATAACAATCTTTTTGTTTCCACGGCGCAAGGCTGAAATGGATGTAATACAGGCCAGCCCATTTTTACCGTTCATGTTCAAACCGTCGGAACCACATACACCCTCACGGCATGAACGGCGGAATGACAAGGTTGGATCCTGCTCCTTCAGCTGGATGAGAGCATCCAGCAGCATCATGTCACGCCCTTCTTCCGCTTCCAGCGTGTAATCCTGCATACGGGGTGCGTTGTCTACATCCGGATTATAACGATAAATTGAGAATTCAAGTTTCATAATCTATTTCTCCGCAACTGGAACATCGGCAACGCAATTAGTAAGAACGCACTTTCGGCGGGAAGGCTTCACGCAGTTTTGGCTGCATGTTAACTTCACGACGGGTCATGCTCTCAGTCTGCGGTAAATACAAGCTATGGCACAGCCAATTTGCATCGTCACGCTCTGGATAATCGAAACGGCTGTGTGCCCCACGACTTTCTGTACGATAGTTCGCAGCAACAGCAGTCGAATAAGCTGTTTCCATCAGGTTATCCAGCTCCAGACATTCGATACGCTGAGTATTGAATTCTGATGATGTATCATCCAGACGAGCATTGTGCAGACGTTCACGGATGACTTTCAGTTCGTCCAGCCCTCTCGCCATTGCATCCCCTTCACGGAATACAGAGAAGTTGTGCTGCATACAGGCTTGTAATGCTTTACGAATCTCAACCGGATCTTCGCCTGAACGGGTATTATTCCAACGGTTCAGACGTTGCAGTGCTACGTCGACATCAGACTCACTGGCATCACGGCTGGTTCCCTGCTCCATCAGACACTCTTTCAGATGCAGACCAGCAGAACGACCAAAGACCACCAAATCAAGCAAGGAGTTACCACCCAGACGGTTTGCACCATGCACGGATACACAAGCAATTTCACCCACGGCAAACAGACCCGGAATGACAACATCTTCGCCTTTCTCATTGATAGTCAGTGCCTGACCGGTAATCTTGGTTGGAATACCACCCATCATATAGTGACAGGTTGGGATCACCGGAATCGGTTCTTTTACAGGATCTACATGAGCAAAGGTGCGGGACAGCTCAAGGATACCCGGCAGGCGGGATTCCAGAACATCTTTACCCAGATGATCCAGTTTCAGCTTCACGTGAGGTCCCCACGGGCCTTCACAACCACGACCTTCACGAATTTCGATCATCATAGATCGAGCAACGACATCACGGCCAGCCAGATCTTTAGCATTTGGTGCGTAACGCTCCATAAAGCGCTCGCCATCTTTGTTCAGCAGATAACCACCTTCACCACGGCAGCCTTCTGTTACCAACACACCCGCGCCTGCAATGCCTGTCGGGTGGAATTGCCACATTTCCATATCCTGCACCGGAACACCAGCACGCAGAGCCATACCAACACCATCACCTGTATTGATATGCGCATTTGTTGTGGATTGGAAAATACGACCAGCACCACCTGTCGCCAGAATAGTTGCCTTAGCTTTGAAATAGACAACTTCACCTGTTTCGATACAGATTGCTGTACAGCCAACAATGGCACCATCCTGATTTTTGACTAAATCCAGAGAATACCACTCAGAGAAAATAGTCGTGTGGTTCTTCAGGTTCTGCTGATACAGGGTATGAAGTAATGCATGGCCGGTACGGTCAGCCGCAGCCGCAGTACGGGCAGCCTGTTCACCACCAAAATTTCTGGATTGACCACCAAACGGGCGCTGATAAATGCGGCCATTATCCAGACGTGAGAATGGTAGCCCCATGTGTTCCAATTCGAGTATTGCTTCAGGACCGGTTTTACACATGTATTCGATGGCATCCTGGTCACCGATATAATCGGAGCCCTTTACCGTGTCATACATATGCCATTCCCAGTTATCTTCATGAGTATTACCCAGAGCAACTGTAATACCACCCTGAGCAGAAACTGTATGGGATCGGGTAGGGAAAACTTTAGAAATCAGGGCGCAGGACAGGCCCATTTGTGAAATTTGCAGTGCGGCACGCATACCTGCGCCACCAGCACCAATAACAACAGCGTCAAACTCTCTTACCGGCAGTTTCATTTATACACCCCACACCACAATTGTTCCGTAAATCAAATAAGTCAACAGTGCAACAATAATGACCAGTTGCAATACCAGACGCAGTGCCAGTGGCTTTACATAATCCGTCAGCACCTGCCACATTCCAATCCACGCGTGGACCAAAATGGAAAGCAGAGCCAGTACGGTGAACACTTTTGTGAGAGAGAAGGAGAAAAAACCGCTCCAGACTTCATAGGTGATGTCTGACGTTGTTGCTACAAAACCAACTAAATAAAGAACATATAAAACAATAACGATTGCAGATGCACGTAACAACAGCCAGTCCTGAATCCCCGTGCGCCCCAATGCGGATGCGTTGCTTACCATACTAATACCCCGGCCAGAATAGACAGAATAACTGCGATCACGATTGCCACTTTAGCAGAAGCTTTGCCAGCGGCGAGACTCTCTTCCAAGAGACCAAAGTCCATCAAAACATGGCGGATCCCACCACAAATGTGGTAACCCAACGCCGTCAGTATCCCCCACAGGATAAATTTGGCGAAAAAGCCAGTCATGATTTCAGAAGCATGCTGGAAGCCCTCTTGCGAAGACAGTGACATACCCAACAACCACAGCAGAATGCCGACTGCTATAAAGGTGATGACGCCTGAGATACGGTGCAAGATCGAAGCTATCGCGGAGACGGGTTGATTTATCGTCCGCAGATCGAGGTTGACAGGTCTTTGTTTTTTCACAATTTTGCCCACACAGCTTTTTTTATTTTCCATCCTCCGGCCCTGGGTGGGAATCAGACAGCGTTAAGAGGACACAAAGACACAACATAATTAAATTAACAATCCTTACTGTTTTCAACAAACGTTGTGATTTGATTACGCTGGGTGCTCCTACATCAGGTAATCCGGAGACCTTGATGCAGTATAAGTACTTCACATTGTTATTACAATTCCCACACAATATGATTATTAACATTTAGCTTGAACAGTGAGTAAGATCACGCTTCAAACATTTATCATAAAAACCATTATCTTGTTTGACAAAGATTAAACATTTATCTTACATATATGACGGTGCATAATATTTACCGTCATTTTCCGATGAAAAAGTAAACTTCACGAAAAATGTGGGCTTTGTAAAAGTATCGTTACGACACAAAATGGTAACATTTTATGTTAGAAATACTTTAGATTGACATCCGGAAACTTTTTAACAACCTGAACACTATTGTCGTCCGTAAAATGAGATTTCAGCATTAAATCGATACCCGACAGAAACAAAGGGTATATACAGCCTGATTTTCAATTCTCTCCGGTAGCACAATGCCGTCGGCGCAGTAAGGATTACGCCTATTTAGGTTGTTAGGGGTTATAAGAAATAAGCGCTAAGGAGATGTAAATGGCTGATAAAAAGGCTACGTTGACCATAAATGGTTCAGCTGCTATCGAACTAGACGTACTAACGCCAACCCTAGGCTCTGAAGTAATTGACGTTCGTACCCTCGGCTCAAAAGGCTTCTATACCTACGATCCCGGTTTCACTTCCACTGCATCCTGCGAGTCGAAAATCACCTATATTGATGGCAATGAAGGCATTTTGTTGCACCGTGGTTTTCCCATCGATCAGCTTGCAATGAAATCAACCTATCTGGAAGTTTGTTATATTCTGCTTAATGGCGAGCCACCAACTCCTGAAGAGTATGAAAAATTCAAAACAACGGTGACTCGTCATACTATGATTCACGAACAGATTACCCGCCTGTTCCATGGTTTCCGTCGTGATTCCCACCCTATGGCTATACTCTGCGGTGTCACAGGCGCTCTCGCTGCCTTCTACCATGATGCGCTGGATGTTAATAATCCCCGCCACCGAGAAATCACCGCATACCGTCTCATGTCTAAAATGCCAACTGTAGCGGCGATGTGTTACAAATATTCTGTTGGTCAGCCTTTTGTTTATCCGCGTAATGATCTCTCTTACGCCGGTAATTTCCTGTACATGATGTTCTCAACTCCCTGTGAGGAATATAAGGTCAATCCGGTACTGGAACGCGCAATGGATCGCATTTTTATCCTTCATGCAGACCATGAGCAGAATGCTTCAACTTCGACAGTCCGTACAGCAGGTTCTTCTGGTGCTAACCCATTTGCCTGTATTGCTGCGGGGATTGCATCATTATGGGGGCCAGCACATGGAGGAGCAAATGAAGCTTGCCTGCGCATGCTGGAAGAGATTCAGACTGTTGATCACATTCCTGAGTTTATCGCCCGGGCCAAAGATAAAAACGACGCTTTCCGCCTGATGGGCTTTGGTCATCGCGTCTATAAAAACTATGACCCACGCGCAACCGTAATGCGTGAAACCTGCCATGAAGTACTGGATGAACTTGGTCTGAATGACAGCCTGCTGGAAGTTGCCATGGAGCTGGAACGCATTGCCCTGAATGACCCGTACTTCATTGAGAAGAAACTGTACCCGAATGTCGATTTCTACTCAGGTATTATTTTGAAAGCGATGGGAATTCCGTCATCCATGTTTACAGTGATCTTCGCTATTGCCCGCACTATCGGCTGGATTGCACACTGGAATGAAATGCATGATGAAGGTATGAGGATCGCTCGTCCTCGCCAACTGTATACTGGTCATGCAGAGCGGGATTTTAACAGTCAGTTAAAAAAATAATCTGACAAGTTCGCTGGCACACTTCACACTGAAGTGTGCATTTTGCTGTACCTTAATGTCGGCTCTGCCATTACGATTGGCCTCCTGTCTGGCGGTTAAGGTACAGTATTCGTTGTGTGGTACCCATTATTTTTCGAATAAAAGGTAGCGCCATGATCCTTCCTAAAAAATTATCCATTGGTGAAACTATCGGTTTTTTCTCCTCTTCATCTCCTGCTACTGCTTTTGCACCGACTCGTTTTGCCAGAAGTGTCCGTTATTTAGAAAGTAAAGGTTATAAAACAAAAGCCGGAATACTCACCGGTAAAAGCGACTTTTATCGTTCAGGAACCATTATGCAACGAGTGGAAGAGTTTAATGCCCTGCTTCGTGACCCAGAAGTAAGGTGTGTTATGTCTACTATGGGAGGTAACAATTCAAACTCAATGCTGCCATATATTGATTATGATGCCATCAGAAAAGATCCTAAAATCATTATTGGTTATTCTGACATAACAGCACTTTTACTTGGAATATATCAGAAAACCAATGTAGTCACTTTTTATGGCCCTGCATTAATTGCTTCATTTGGTGAATTTCCACCTTTAGTTGATGAGACATTCAATAATTTTTCTCAAATAGTCAATAATAATCATTCTCTCCCTTTTATATATAAACAGCCTGAACATTGGGCTGATGAATATATCGAATGGGAAACGCAGATAACCCCTAAAAATACATATCCTAATAAGTGGATTTTTGATGGAAAAGGAAAGTTCCGAGGCAGATTAATTGGTGGAAATTTAAATACTCTTTGTGGGGTTTGGGGAAGTGAATATATGCCTGAAATTAAAATAGGTGATATTTTACTTATTGAAGACTGTTTCAAAGGAATAGAGCTGGTTGAACGCGCTTTCTCCCATCTGCTGTTATGTGGGATCTTTGATAAAGTTTCAGCAATTATTCTTGGAAAACACGAACAATTTGATGATAAAGGAACAGGAAGAAACTCTCTGGATGTGCTGAAAGAAGTTCTGAATGGGAAAGAAGTTCCTGTTCTGGCTGATTTCGATTGTTGCCATACACACCCAATGTTTACCATGCCACTTGGCGTTGACATTGTTGTCGATTTTGATTCAGAGTCCGTTTATTTGCCTGAACCATATTGTGTAAATTAACTATTTTTAAATAATTCAGAGTACAAATTAATTGTTAATCTCTCTCTGCCTTCCTTTCTGAACCCGCCATATACTCCCGTGGCGGTCTTCCCATAATTTTACGGAAAAAAGTCACAAAAGCACTATCACTGATAAATCCCAGTTCCTGAGCAACATAAGATAACGTTTTGCCCTGGGCCAATAATTCTATTGCTTTAACCAATCGCCATTGCTGACGCCATTGTTGATAATTCATTCCCGTTTCACGCTTAAATATACGAGTAATAGTTTTTTCACTGGCTCCAATATAGGTTGAAAGCACCTGTAATGAAGGTGGTAATTGTTCAAAGGATAAACTCGCAAAACGACGATCAGAAGGTAATGGTAATAGCGTTGGCTCCCCCTGTGCTTCACAAATTTCATCAAGAAATACTGCCAGCAAATGTGAGTTTTTTCCCTGCTCCCAGTCAGTATCAAACGGAGATATTGCGATACGCTCCAGAACAGCCTGTAGCAACGGAGTGGCTTCCAGTATTGCACTCTGATCGGGCAAACATTGTACTTCAGAAACATTGAGATAAATTGATCGATATCCGATGGAACCACGCATTTCTGCCCGATGTCGTGTCTTTGGTGGGATCCATGCCACTCGGGTTGGCGGCAAAATAGAGATCTGGCTGGCCAATGTGATTTTGATACAGCCACGCTGAGTAAACAACAATTGCCCCATACCATGTTGATGAAATCCGGAATCATGCTGCCCCATCTCTGCCGCAATACCCGCAACGAGTACATTCAGATTATCCGGATCAAACTGATCACTCTGCCGCAACCATGCCATATCTAGTCCTCAAGTGTGAATGTCTGATTATATAAATATATTGTCTTTATTATCATAAATAGACAACCACTAAAATGTTAGCCTTCTGCTCACAAATCATTCACTGTCAGAAGAAAAATACTATGAAAATCAAACCACCACTTTGGTTAGCCATTGCTCTGATGATGTTTCCTCAGATTGTAGAAACCATCTATAGCCCGGCATTAACCAACATTTCCCGTGGATTTTCCGTCAGCGTGGAGCAAGCTTCTCAAACCTTGTCACTCTACTTTTTCGCTTTTGCAATTGGCATAGTCGTATGGGGCCGCTTATGTGATGTTATTGGCAGACGCCCCACCATTATTACCGGGTTATTATTGTATGGTGGTGCCTGTTTGCTGGCTCTATTAACTACACATTTCTGGTTACTACTTATTGCCAGAATGTTATCTGCTTTTGGTGCGGCAGTGGGGTCAATCGGAACACAGACTATGATGCGCGATAGTTATCGTGGTGAAGAGCTGCCCCGTGTTTTCTCTATTATGGGCATTGCTCTGGCTGCCAGCCCAGCCATCGGTATGATCAGCGGTTCCACGTTGAATCATTTTGGTAATTATCAGGCGGTATTTGCAGGTCTGGCGATTTTAGCCATTATCCTCACAATGTGGTCTATGGCACGTTTACCTGAAACACGCCCTACCACTGTTACCAAAGTCGTTTTATCAGAAACAGCCCGTATGATGCTGAAAGATATTTCAATCTGGCGAAGTGCTTTTCTAATCGCTTTATTTAATATTTGTCTATTTAGCTACTATCAACTGGCACCTTTCCGTTTTGATCAACTCGGAATATCACCAACCCTGTTCGGCTACACCGGCCTGCTTCTTGCCTTGGGTGTCATGTTAGGCTCTGTATTGAATAAGCTGTTATTGAAAAAGAAATGGAAAACCGAAAAACTCACTTTTCTCGCGGCATGTCTTACCCTGTTCAGTGGAATTTTTGTTTATCTACTCGAAAATAGCTGGCTGTTTATTTTTCCCATGCTGGGAATAGTTATCGCCTACGGCGTCGCTATTCCAAACCTTCTCGCATCTGCGTTAACTCACTATACAGACAGACTGGGCACAGCAGGCGCTTTACTGGGGTTATTTTACTACATGCTCTTGGCGGGAGGTTTGACAATTGCCGGTTGGAGTCAGGCTTTGGGCAATACACTGGCTTATTGTGGATTAGCCACTGTTCTTTTATCCCTGCCAGGCCTTATTATACCAAGCAGGGATAGTAAGTTTTGAAGTTAATAGCACCAAGAGAAATATTCCATCAGCGGCTATATATGAAAAATTTTTCCATTACCTGTCGGCAATTCTACAGTTAAGCTCAATTTTCCTCCCATAGCTTCAACGTAGCGTTTCAGGGTGACTAACTTTATATCATTACCCCGTTGTTCTATTTGAGTAATAGCTGGCTGGCTGATACCTAAACTATCAGCCAGCTTTTGTTGAGAAATATTTAACTCTTCTCTTAATAGCTGTAAGCCGGTTTCTAAAATCTGCTCATCAGCCATTTGTTCTATATCTTCACGATCTTCTACTGAAAATTCCTGAATTTTTTCTTTGAGAGTTTTCACTGTTTGTCCTCCAAATTCGCCAAATGTGCTTCATATTCAGCATCAGCAATTGGGATCATTTCTTTGTAAAAACGCTTATCATTTAAAGCCTTATTACCCGCACATAAGACAATTGCCTGTCTTAGCGGATCAAATGCAAAAAGCGCTCTGAATGGCCTTCCTTTACATTGAATCCTTAGTTCTTTCATGTTATTGAATTTTGAACCATATAAAGAATCAACTGCGGGACGGCCCAGTTGAGGACCAAAGACTTCTAACACACTCAGGTCTGCTAATATCTTCTTTTGTATACTGATATCTTGTTCATCAAGCCACTCTTCAAAGCGAGGAGTCAAAATTACAATCCACACGATAACCTCATAAGCTATGACTTATAATAGCATTATATAAGCTATAACTTATATATCAATTGTGTTTCATTGTAATACATCAAGCCGGATTAGGAATATCAACAAAAGTGACATCCAGCCCATGATGATTAGCCAGCCATTCACCTAGTGTTTTAATGCCATAGCGCTCAGTCGCATGGTGCCCTGCTGAGTAAAAATGCATCCCCATTTCACGGGCAACATGGATAGTCTTCTCTGATACTTCACCCGTCACAAAAGCATCAACACCAAATTCAGCAGCCTGCTCAATAAAACTCTGCCCTCCTCCGGTACACCATGCAATAGTACGGATCTCTTCCCGTGCATTATCGCCGCAATGCAGCACTTTACGTTCCAGTCTTTGCTCAAGACGTTCAGTTAATTCTGCCGGGGTAATCGGTTGATCAAATACGCCATGAGGTAATAAAGCGTCAATGTTTCCTATGATCTTCACTCCCATCTGGCGGGCCAGCTGAACATTGTTTCCCAAAGTGGGGTGTGCATCCAGCGGAAGATGGTAGCCATACAAGTTAATATCGTTACAGAGTAAAGTCTGCAAACGGCGACGTTTCATGCCACGGATGACAGGTGATTCATTTTTCCAGAAGTACCCATGATGTACGATGATGGCATCCGCCTCCAGACGCACTGCTTCATCCAGCAAAGCCTGACAGGCTGTCACTCCCGTTATAACACGCTGAATATGGGGGCGTCCTTCTACCTGTAATCCATTAGGGGCATAATCCTGAAACTCCCGAACATTCAATTCCGTATTAATTACATGTTCTAATTCAACATTATTCATTACACACTCCCCATTATTTAGCATTTTCACAATAGAATCCGCACCAATTTACTTGCCTATAGTGATATTGTCTGTTAGTAGTAATAACACATCTGCAGCAATAAGCGATAAAAGTAAAACACCCTGCCAGCTTAAGCAGGCAGGGTGCAAGAATACTATATCCGGAAAACTATATCAGGCAGAAAAACGAAGAACAGGGTTCTGCCATAGTGGGGGAATTTAGGGGTTTAGCGTATCTGAAGCAACTTCTGTGCGTTCCAGCCAGACTGGTTTATCACTGGTTTTTACCCATACTTTATGTAAGTAGCTGTAGAAACGGGCACGCTCACGACTAAACAGCATAAAAGGAAGTGCAATAACGCCTAATGCGACGGCACCAATACGCCGCAAGAGAACCTGATGCCGGGAATATTCACGATACATAGAGACCTCCTCAAATGGGCAATAACTCAATAACTGTAAGACCTGATAAATTTTACTCGATAAAATGAAAATTTACTACTGATCCGACCACTTTTTTACTGCTCAAAATCACTGTTTTTTTATCTTAGCGTAATTTTATTACAAATAAATGATCTAAACAGAAACAAAACCAACATATTAAAAACATAAAATTAACCTGTCAGGTTTTGCTAAACTTACTTTTCACCGAGTCCAATTAATCAGTATTACTTATATTTACTTTGTGCTTTCAGGTTCTCTTTTTATCACTTCTTGATTGGTCATTTTATTCTAAACCGGTTTGTTATTAAGAAGTAACAAGGAGATAAATAGTGAATAACTTACTTATTATTGGTGCTATTCTGGTAGTGTTATTATTTTTCTATCTGATTTATGCATTATTGAATGCGGAGGATTTCTAGATGGAAACCTCTGCTTTTTTACTTGTCGCTACTTTCTTATTATTACTATTTATATTAAGTAAGCCTCTTGGGCATTTAATCGCAAATCTCATTGAGGGCGATTTACCTCATCGGCTCACCAATGCCGAAATGATTTTATGGCGTTGTTGTGGCTTAAAAAAACCGGGTGACAATGTTAAAGAAATGAACTGGTGGCAATATTCATTTGCTATTATTGCCTTTAACATTGCAGGGTTATTATTACTATTTATCCTATTGATAAGCCAAAAATACCTGCCTCTCAATCCCCAGCATTTTGCTGGTATGAAATGGGATTTAGCTCTCAATACAGCAATCAGCTTTGTCACCAACACGAACTGGCAGGCCTACAGTGGCGAAAATACCCTCAGTTACCTGAGCCAGATGGTTGGGTTAACCGTTCAAAATTTCCTGTCTGCTGCAACGGGTATTGCTATCGCTTTTGCACTGATACGGGCATTTTCCCGACAAGGTGTGAAAACACTGGGAAATGCCTGGATTGATATCACCCGCATTACACTCTATCTGCTGCTTCCTCTGGCGATCATTATCGCGTTGATCCTTGCCAGTCAGGGGGTGATCCAAAACTTCTCTCCATATATTTCTGTTCATACCCTTGAAGGCCATCAGCAATTACTTCCGATGGGACCAGTCGCCTCTCAAGAAGCCATCAAAGTATTAGGAACAAATGGAGGTGGTGTATTTGGCGCGAACTCAGCTCATCCTTTTGAAAATCCTAATACGATTAGTAATTTCGTACAGATGATTTCCATCTTTTTGATCCCCAGTGCATTGTGTTTCGCCTTTGGTCTGGTTGTTGGAGACAATCGGCAAGGGTACTCCCTGTTATGGGCAATGGGGATTATCTTTGTGATTTCTGTTGCCATCGTGATGTGCGCTGAAACTATGGGAAATCCCCATTTCATGCCATCAGGCATTAACAGCAATATCAATATGGAAGGAAAGGAATCCCGCTTTGGTATCCTTGCCTCTTCCCTCTATGGCGTAGTCACCACTTCAGCCTCCTGCGGAGCGGTTAATTCAATGCATGATTCCTTTACAGCATTGGGAGGCATGATACCGCTCTGGCTCATGCAAATCGGCGAAGTCGTCTTTGGCGGTGTAGGTGCCGGGATTTATGGCATATTGTTATTTGTCCTGCTGGCTGTCTTTATTGCCGGCCTGATGATTGGCCGTGCTCCCGAATATCTGGGCAAAAAAATTGATGTTCATGAGATGAAAATGGTCGCGTTGGCGATTCTGGTCACTCCTTCCCTTATTCTACTGGGAACCGCGCTGTCAGTTTCATTCGAGGCAGGAAGAAATGCCGTAGCAAACCCAGGGGCACATGGTTTCACCGAAATACTCTATGCTGTTACATCTGCGGCTAATAATAATGGCAGTGCTTTTGCCGGTCTGGCAGCCAACAGCGTATTTTACAATCTGCTTTTAGGCACCATCATGCTCCTCGGTCGATTTGGCATCATTCTGCCTGTGCTGTCTATCGCCGGCTCGATGAGCAGTAAAAAACGGCAGCCTATCAGCAACGGTACCCTGCCCACTCATACCACATTATTCATTGGCTTATTGATTTTAGTCATCTTATTGATTGGAGCACTCACTTTCATACCCGCACTGGCTCTTGGCCCTATTGCAGAGCATTTACAGCTTTGGCAACTATCACAATAAGTGAAGTTGTGAAATAAATTGTGAGATAAGTGATGAGAAATAAAAAGCAGGCATTATTTGAATCCGGATTAGTTCGTCAGGCAATTATCGATTCAGTAAAAAAATGTCATCCTGCCGTCCAATGGCATAATCCGGTTATGTTTGTCGTTTACCTCGGTAGCTGTCTGGCCACTTTATTATGGCTCAGTATCCTGACCGGCCAAACGACTGGTGATGCCCTCTTTACCGGTTCCATTGCTTTATGGTTATGGTTCACTGTGCTGTTTGCCAATTTTGCAGAAGCGCTGGCAGAAGGACGCAGTCAGGCTCAGGCCTCCAGTCTGAAAGGTGTCAAAAAAACAACGTGGGCAATCAGGCTTTCATCCCCCAGCCGCGATGCGACAAAAGAAAAAGTCACTTCCGATTGTTTACGCAAAGGCGATATTGTACTGATAGAAGCGGGTGAAATTATCCCCTGCGATGGCGAAGTCCTTGAAGGTGGTGCATCAGTTAACGAAAGCGCCATTACCGGCGAATCAGCACCAGTGATACGGGAATCCGGCGGTGATTTTTCTTCCGTGACAGGAGGCACTCAAGTACTGTCAGACTGGTTAATCGTGGAGTGTTCCGTCAATCCGGGAGAAACCTTCCTCGACCGGATGATCTCAATGGTTGAAGGCGCCAAGCGACGGAAAACCCCGAATGAAATAGCTCTGACCATTTTACTTACCGCGCTCACCATCATTTTCCTGCTAACCTGTGCCAGCTTACTCCCCTTTTCCCTATTCAGTATTGAAGCCAACCACACTGGTGCACCTATCACAGTTACCGTTCTGATTGCACTTTTAGTGTGTTTAATCCCCACTACTATTGGCGGGCTGCTTTCTGCTATTGGTGTTGCAGGAATGAGCCGCATGCTGGAAGCCAATGTCATTGCCACCAGCGGACGTGCCATTGAAGCCGCAGGTGATGTCGATGTGCTATTACTGGATAAAACCGGGACAATTACTTTGGGAAATCGTCAGGCCTCTCAGTTTTTGCCCGCTCCCGGCGTTACAGAACGGCAGTTAGCTGATGCTGCACAGCTTTCCTCTCTGGCAGATGAAACACCTGAAGGTCGCAGTATCGTCATTCTGGCAAAACAGCGCTTCAATATGCGTGAACGTGATCTGCGTACATTAAATGCTACATTTGTTCCTTTTTCTGCCATGACCCGCATGAGCGGAGTCAACATCAACGATCGCCTGATCCGCAAAGGTGCTGTTGATGCCATCCGACGCCATATTGAAGCCAACCGCAGCCAGTTCCCTGAAGCCATTAATCTGTTGGTGCAACAGGTTGCAAGCAAAGGGGGAACACCGCTGGTTGTCGCTGAAAATCAGCGGGTTTTGGGTGTCGTTGCCCTGAAAGATATTATTAAGGGCGGTATTAAGGAGCGTTTCAGTGAAATGCGCAGAATGGGGATCAAAACGGTGATGATCACCGGTGATAACCACCTGACAGCCGCGGCCATTGCTGCTGAAGCCGGTGTCGATGATTTTCTGGCGGAAGCGACACCGGAAGCAAAACTGACTTTGATCCGCCAGTATCAATCTGAAGGGCGTCTGGTTGCCATGACCGGCGATGGAACAAACGATGCTCCCGCGCTGGCTCAGGCTGATGTGGCCGTTGCCATGAATTCAGGAACTCAGGCTGCAAAAGAGGCTGGTAATATGGTGGATCTGGATTCCAATCCCACGAAATTAATTGAAGTGGTGCGTATTGGTAAACAAATGCTGATGACCAGAGGCTCTTTAACCACATTTAGCATTGCCAATGATATTGCTAAGTATTTCGCCATTATTCCAGCCGCATTCGCTGTCACTTATCCGCAACTTAATGCGCTGAATATCATGCATCTCCATTCACCGCAATCAGCAGTGCTGTCCGCGGTTATTTTCAATGCGCTTATCATTATTTTTTTACTACCACTCGCTCTGAAAGGTATCACCTATCGTCCGATGAATGCTCTGTCGCTTCTGAGACGTAATTTATGGATATATGGCCTGGGTGGTTTGCTGATGCCTTTTGCTGCGATCAAACTGATCGATATGTTACTCACTGTATTAGGCTTTAAATAGACCATCATCCTCTCAGGATTTGACTATCAGGTAAGGTGAAAAAAATGACTTGGTTACGTTCTTCCATTGTTCTGTTGATATTTCTCACCCTGATCACCGGGATCGCATATCCGCTGCTGATCACTGGCCTGTCCACAACCTTGTTTCACCATCAGGCGACAGGTTCACTCATCGAACAGGATGGTGAGTTGCTCGGTTCAGAATTAATCGGTCAGGAATTTACTAAAGCGAACTATTTTCATGGACGCCCTTCAATGACTGCTGAACAGCCTTATAATGCACAGTCATCCGGGGGAAGTAATCTCGCACCAACTAACCCGCTTTTATTCCAGAAAATACAACAACGCATTATTAAAATACGCCTATTTAATCACCCGGAAAATCATCCTATTCCTGTCGATTTAGTCACCGCATCCGGTAGTGGTCTTGATCCCCATATTTCACCTGAAGCTGCTGCATTTCAGGCTCATCGTATTGCTACCGCCCGGCACCTGCCGGTAGATCTAGTTAATAAGCTGATTGAGGAGAACATCGAGTTTCCGCCAATACATTACTTAGGTCAGCCAGTTGTCAACGTACTGAAACTCAATCTGGCGTTAGATAACCAGCGAGCACAAGGCAAGTAACGATGACTGAGACAGAACCACAGCGTCCTGATCCAGACAATTTGCTGACACTGGCAAATGAAAAACCACGGGGCAAACTGAAAATTTTCTTCGGGGCCTGTGCCGGAGTAGGAAAAACCTACGCCATGTTACAGGAAGCTCAACGCTTACTGGCTCAGGGGCTGGATATTATTGTCGGCGTCGTTGAAACACACGGACGGCAGGAAACCGCGGCACTATTAAAAGGTCTGCCACAGTTGCCGCCAAAATATATCTACTCAGCTCAACGCAGAGTCCCGGTATTTGATATTGATGCAGCTATTGCCCGTCATCCTGCCATCATCCTGATGGATGAATTAGCCTACAGTAATCCGAAGGGTTGTCGGCATCCCAAACGCTGGCAGGATGTGGAAGAACTGCTGGAAGCGGGTATTGATGTCCTGACTACCATTAACGTACAGCATCTGGAAAGCCTGAATGATATTGTCGGCGGTATTACCGGTATCCGGGTGAGGGAAACTATTCCCGATCATATCTTTGATAATGCCGACGATGTTGTCTTAGTGGATCTTCCACCCGATGATCTGCGCCAGCGCCTTCACGAAGGTAAAGTTTATATTCCGGCGCAGGCTGAACGGGCTATTGAACATTTTTTCCGTAAAGGAAACCTGATCGCTCTGCGTGAACTGGCCTTGCGCCGTACCGCAGATCGTGTGGATGATCAGATGCGCGCTTTCCGCGATACGCGGGGGAAAGAACCTGTCTGGCATACACGGGATAACCTACTGTTATGCATCGGCGATAATCACGGCAATGAGAAATTGATCCGCAAGGCAGCCCGGCTTGCCGCGAAACTGGACTGTACCTGGCATGCTGTTTATGTTGAAACGCCTAAATTACACCGGTTGCCAGAACTCAAACGTCGAACTATTTTAAAAACATTGATGCTGGCACAGGAACTAGGAGCAGAAACAGCCACACTTTCAGAGCCTCATAAAGAAAAAGCTATTCTTCGCTACGCCAGAGAACACAACCTAGGAAAAATCATTGTCGGGCGTTACCATAGTTTATATTCCACCCTCTTTAGCCATCGATGGCGTTCTGATTTTGTCGGGCGTTTAGGTAAACTTGGCCCCGATCTGGATATCATTATTATTGCCCTTGAAGATAAAAAACAGCACTGGATCAAAGAGCCGGCTGAGCAACGATTATCCAGTGACAAGTGGATAAACCAGCTTCAGGGGTTCCTGATCGCAATTATACTGTGTACCTTTATTACCTTATTTTCCCGCACAGTTTTATTCCCTCTCGATAAAGCCAACCTGATCACCCTTTATCTACTGGGCGTTGTTGTTATTGCGTTATTTTACGGGCGCTGGCCTTCAGTATTTTCTGCTTTTATCAACGTTGCCAGTTTCGATATCTTTTTTGTCAAACCCCACCTGTCACTGGCCGTTAATGATATGCAATATCTGCTTACCTTTACGGTTATGTTGATCGTGGGAGTGGTCGTCGGAAATCTGACCGCAGGAATACGTTATCAAGCCAGAATTGCGCGCTATAGGGAACAGAGAACACGACATTTATATGAAATCACCCGTGAACTCGGCCGGGCACTGAATGAAGAGGACGTTGCCCGTATCAGTTACCATTTTTTATCCAATAGCTTTCAGGCAAAAACAGGGTTATTACTGCCGGATGGCAATAATCATCTTTATCAGGTGAAATCCTATAATGGTGGGCAGATGTTAGTTGATGAAGCCATCGCCAAATGGTGTTTTGATAAAAAACAACCCGCGGGAGCAGGCACAGATACTCTGCCGGGTGTGCCTTATCAGTTAATTCCCATCACCACGCCGTCACAAATTTTTGCTGTCCTTGCGATTGAATCATCGAATCCCCGACAGCTATTGGTGCCTGAGCAACAACGGTTACTACAGATTTTTACCGGAATTATTGCTAACGCACTGGAGCGCTTGCATCTGGCCCGTGGTGCAGAATCCGCCAAGCTGGAAAGTGAATGGGAACAATTACGTAATTCATTTATGATTGCGCTGTCACATGATTTACTGACGCCATTGACCCGTCTGTCTGAACAAACCGAAGTACTCAGACAAAATTTGTCCGTTACAAACTCTCAACATGCTAAACAATTTCAGCATATTCATCAGCAGATCCTTAATATTTCACATCTGGTGAATAACATGCTGGATATCGTGCGTATCCAATCAGGTAGCCTTCAGCCCAATTTTGGCTGTTATTCACTGAAAGAAATCATTGATAGCGCTTTACGCTCACTCGATTATGCCTTAAGCCGCTATAAGATAGATCTTTCCTTGCCTGCTGATTTGTCCCTACAATGCGATGCCTCTTTATTAGAGCGTGTATTTGTCAACCTACTGGAAAATACCATCAAATATACAGATAAAGGTTCGGCAGTGGGCATCAGGGCAACAATTGAAAAAGAAAAGGTCAATATCGAAGTCTGGGATACCGGCTCAGGATTACCGGGTGGAAAGGAAAAATCCATTTTTGATAAATTCTCACATATCCCCCGCAAACATCGCAAACCGACGGCCACTAACTCCGGGTTAGGGCTAACGATTTGTTATCACATTATTGAAATTCACAATGGAAGAATATGGGCGACAAATAATGAGAAAGGTGGAGCCAGTTTCCATTTTTCCCTGCCGATTTGTTCCACCAATGATAATCGAGAAAAATGACATACAGATCTAATTAAATGATAAGGAAATAACCATATGAAGCAGCTAATAACCCTATCGCTATCCACCATTCTGGCATTAATCTCATGGAGTACACATGCAACACCATCAGGATTATCTAATACACCGGAACAATGTCAGGACCGAGCATACACTATATGTAAAAAACATATCGATCATCCTAAAAAATACCAATTTTGTCTTGAAGAAATCTATAACACATGCATACGTCAATAATGTTTGTTTTAACAAAAAGCCGCCGGTTTTCCAGCGGCTTTTTTCATCAGTATTCAGCGCTAATTAACCCGCAGCAAATACTTGATTAACAATCTCCTGAGCTTCCTGCTCGATTTTTTCACGGTGTTCTGCACCAAGGAAACTCTCGCAATAAATTTTATATGCTTCTTCTGTACCAGAAGGGCGCGCTGCAAACCAGCCGTTATCACTCATCACCTTCAGGCCGCCAATGGAAGCACCATTGCCGGAAGCCGTTGTCAGACGAGCCGTAATCGGATCACCTGCCAGCGTATTCGCTTTTACCATTTCCGGTGACAACTTAGATAACTGTGCTTTCTGCTGATGACTTGCCGGAGCCTGAAGACGGCTATAACTCGGTGTACCAAAACGAGCCGCCAATTTGTCATAACGCTGCTGTGGATTTTCACCGGTTACTGCCATCATTTCCGCGGCAAGCAGGCAAAGAATGATGCCGTCTTTATCTGTTGACCACGGAGTACCATCAAAACGCAGGAAAGATGCGCCCGCACTTTCTTCTCCACCGAAGCCCAGTTCACCTTTATATAGCCCGTCAACAAACCATTTAAACCCGACCGGAACTTCCACCAGTTCACGCCCCAGATCAGCCACAACCCGATCAATCATGGCACTGGAAACCAGCGTCTTACCCACAGCCACTTTCTCAGACCATTGCGGACGATGACGGAACAGATAATCCACTGCTGTCGCCAGATAATGGTTAGGGTTCATCAGGCCGGTTGGGGTAATGATGCCATGGCGGTCATAATCAGGATCATTGGCGAATGCCAAATCGAATTTATCCCGCAACTCCAGCAACCCGGCCATCGCCCAGCGGGATGAACAATCCATCCGGATCACACCGTCACGATCCAGTGTCATAAAGCGGAAAGTCTGATCAATGTTATCATTCACCAGCGTCAGATCGAGATTATAGTACTCACCAATACGCTGCCAGTAAGCAATACCTGAGCCACCCAAGGGATCAATCCCGATTTTCAGACCCGCTTTCTGAATCGCGGACATATCGACAACTTCACCCAACGCGGTGACATAAGGATCAACTAAATCCTGAGGGTGCAGATATTCGCTTTTTAATGCCTGTTCGTAAGGCTGACGTTTAACGCCTTTCAGATTACCAGCCAACAATTCATTCGCCCGATTTTCAATAACGGAAGTCAGATCCGTATCGGCCGGACCACCATTAGGCGGATTATATTTAATACCACCGTCTTCCGGTGGATTATGGGAAGGGGTAATCACAATGCCATCCGCCAGATTTTTTCCCTGACGGTTATAAGACAAAATAGCATGCGAAATAGCAGGCGTCGGCGTAAAACCATTATTTTCCTGCACGACCACATCAACACCATTCGCTGTCAGTACTTCCAGCACGGAAATAAAAGCGGCTTCAGAAAGTGCATGTGTATCTTTTCCGATATAACACGGGCCAGTAATATCATATTGCTTACGTACTTCTACAATCGCCTGAGAAATTGCCAGAATATGCGCTTCGTTAAAGCTATTACGCCCGGCACTGCCACGATGGCCGGAAGTGCCAAACTTGACTTTATGGGCCGGATTTTCGGGATTGGGTTGTAAGGTGTAATACTGTGATGTGAGGAGTGCAACATTGATCAAATCATGCTGCTGGGCCAGTTGCCCTGCCCTAGGATGAATCGCCACTTTATTTCTCCTGAAAGGCTGCACCGGACAGTCGCCAGTGCAGTATAAAACAGATATGCTGAACGGTTTAGAGAGTTAATTAATTAACCGCTGACTGCTGATTAAACCTAAACGCCGAACTTAAATCGTGCCACACACTTTTTCAATCAAATTTACCGGTAAACTCATATCCTGCATAACTTGTTCAATCATGCTGCGTTTACGGTCAGTATTGGTGTTGGTGATCACCCAAAAAGGTGTGCCGGGGATATGGCGAGGTTTGGTTTGCTTACCGCTGGCCAGCAGCGTATGTTCATCACCGGCAAAATACGTGCGGGTGCGACCATGCATTGCTTCTGTTGTTCTGGCGAAACTTTCGCTATCCAGACTATACAACGTAGACAACACTAACATGAAACGCTCAACGGATTTTTTCTTTTCAGCATATTCATCGGAAAGCAGTAACTCACGTATAACGCGGACAGTATCTCGGGGACGTACAGCTGGTATTTTGTTGACGGGTACAGGTTCACTGGCAGGCTGTGTAGTTTGTACTGGCTGCCCGGCGTCCAACTTCAGTATGCGCCGTAAAATATCAGATGCACTTTCACCGATATGCAGGGTTTGGCTTGCAATAAAGCGGTAAAGGTCTTCATCAACTTCTATCGTTTTCATTTCTATCCAGTACTGTTCTTAATGAAAAAATTATCCTCAGATTATAAGATATAATGCAACAAAACAAAACAATTAAACTTTCAATAACTTAAAGTGATTCTTTCTTAAATTGAGAATTGAAAAGAAAGAAACTTTTCCCCTAAAATAAATCAATCAGTTACAGCCACTATACCCTCATTTTGTTTGTCTCTGCTGATGTGTCATGATATTAAACTATACAATATTAAACATTGTATGAACGTCATTAAACTCAGGCAAATTATGAAGTCAAACAATCAATTAAATTATCATTTACACAAACCCGAAAATCCGTTGTCTTCCACTCCCATTATCCTTATCCATGGACTTTTTGGTGATTTAAACAACTTAGGAATATTAGGGCGTGATTTACAGCAATATTATCCGGTGATTCAGATTGATGTACGAAATCACGGTATTTCTCCCCGCATGGAAAATATGGATTATCGTGACATGGCACAAGATGTGCTGGCCCTTCTTGACGAACTCGATATAGCAAAAGCCATCATTATAGGTCATTCCATGGGGGGAAAAATCGCCATGAGCATGACAGCAATTGCCCCGGATCGCATTGAGAAAATCGTAGTGATTGATATGGCTCCGGTTGCTTATCAGGCAAGGCGTCATGACAGTATTTTTGCGGCACTGCACAAAGTAACGAAAGCGGGTGTACAAACCCGGCAGGCAGCTACAGACATCATGCTTGAAGATATTAAAGAAGATGGAGTGATCCCATTTCTACTAAAATCATTCCGTCAGGGGGAATGGAGATTTAACCTACCCGTTCTGCAAAAAGAATACGAAAAAATTATCGGCTGGGAAACAATTCCGGCATGGCATAAACCAGCCTTATTTATTCGTGGTGGAAATTCCGATTACATTACGGAAGAATACCGGCAGGATATTATTAATCAATTCCCACAAGCCACCGCCTGGGTTGTCGCGGGAGCCGGTCATTGGGTTCATGCAGAGAAACCTGAAGCAGTACTCCGGGCAATTCATCGGTTTTTAGGTACTGAATAAAAAAATAGGATATCAGCCTAACTTAATATATGGGTTGATATCCTTAATAAACATACCCGATATTATTATAGAACAACAATATACTTAAAATAAAATATCCAATTTATTTATCATGTTCCATTAAAATAACAGACCTAATATAAAAATAATCATATTAAACCGGATATTTATATATTAAGGTAATCCCCAGAAAAAAACATCAAATGTTATATCGCTGACAAATTTAATTCTTATACAACAGCAAAAAATTCCGCTTATTTTTTACCTTAGTTTTGTTTCTCTTATCTTAGTTAAGGACAGAAAGTAATGAATGAAAAAAACGTATATAACGCTATCGCTGATGTTTATGAAAGATTTTCAGATTCTGCTCCGCAGATAGAGGTAGAAATCAGGACGGTTTTTGGGCTGGCAGGTGAGATACAGGGGAAATCAGTATTAGATTTAGCCTGTGGCTATGGCCTGTTTAGCCGGCTTTACAAAAGCCGTGGGGCATCAAAAGTTGTTGGTGCCGATATCTCAACTAACATGATTGAAATTGCAAGAAACAAGTCTCGGCAATATGGTGATGGTATCGAATTTCATGTCAGAGATGTCTGCAACATGGAATCACTGGGTAAATTTGACATCATTAACGCATCCTGGCTATTTTGTAATGCTATCTCACTTGAAGAGCTTGAAATGATGTTCCGCACAGTTGCTAATAATCTGGCACCTTCCGGTAAATTAATTGCTTACACTATTGAGCCTGACTACCGGTTAACAAAAGGCAATTGTTCCAATTATCTCTGCGATATTCTTAGCGAAGAGCACTGTAGAGGCGGTCTTCTCTTTAAAGCCGAATTTACCTTTCCATCACGTAACCCCCCTCTTCCTCCTGCACCTTTTACAATGTATAGCTGGAGCCGTGAACAACACGCAGAGGCAAGTAATAAAGCGGGTTTACAGATTGAATGGCATAAGCCCATGCTGTCACAAAGTGATATTGATAACCAGCCAGCTGGTTTTTGGGATACTTACCAGAATAACTGCCATGAAGCCGCGTTTGTTTGTAAATTCCTATAAGATCAATCGACCAATCTCTTCATTTTTCAACATTGACTAAAATATATATCAACCCAAATATTAAAAGGGTTGATATTTCCCCTAAAAGAGGGAGGAATATCATTAATAGAAAATAAACCCTAATTTAAAACACTTGTTTTATTTTTACATTAACCAAAAAAAAACACAAATAACATATACCCTATGGATTTCGAGTTGCATCGCGGCGGCGAGGGAACACATCCCCGGGAGCATAGAAAACTATGTGACCGGGGTGCGTGAACGTAGCCAACAAAGAGGCAGCTTGAAAGACGACAGGTATAAAAATAATTATATAAAATTTAGTTCTTATACATTAATGTAAATCACATAAAAGAAAACTACCAAATATTATAACAATAATAAATTTTTTTAGAAAACAGCAAAAAAATTCTGTTTATTCCTTTTATCTTAGTTTAGGACTGAAAATAATGAATGATAAAAAATTATATGACCCTATTGCCAGTGTTTACGAAAGTTTTTCAGATGCAGCCCCTCAGATTGAAATAGGGATCAGGACAGTCCTTGAACTGGCAGGTAATATACAAGGAAAATCAGTATTAGATTTAGCCTGTGGTCAAGGTCTTTTTAGCCGACTTTACAAAAGCCATGGGGCATCAAGAGTTATCGGTGTCGATATCTCAGCTAATATGCTTGAGATTGCAAAAAACATCTCTCAACAACACGGTGATGGAATCGAATATCATGTCAGAGATGTCTGCAAAATGGAATCATTGGGTAAATTTGACATCATTAACGCATCCTGGCTATTTTGCCATGCAGTATCACTTGAAGAACTTGAAAGCATGTTCCGGGTAATTGCTGATAACCTGGCACCTTCCGGGAAACTGGTTGCTTATACATTTTCACCTGACTATCGGTTAGCACAAGGTAACTGTACCAATTATCTCTGCGATATTCTTAGCGAAGAACCCCACGGAGAAGGCCTGTTCTATACAGCTAAATTTATGGCTCCCCCACATAATTCCTCTTTTCCTTTTACAATGTATAGCTGGAGCCGTGAGCATTTTGCAAAAGCCAGTAAAAAAGCCGGTTTACAGCTTGAATGGCATAAGCCCATGTTGTTGCAAAGCGACATTGATAATCAACCAGCCGGTTTTTGGGATACTTACCAGAATAACTGTCATGAAATAGCCCTTGTTTGTAAGTTACGATAATATACACTTCGTCTTTCAAGTTGCCCCTTTGTTGGCTGCGCTCGTTCACCCCAGTCACATAGTTATCTATGCTCCTGGGGATTTACTCCCTTGCCGCCGCGATGCATCTTGAAATCCATTGTGTATACCAATTAATTATTTTCTTCATCTTTCAACTTGTCCCAATAAAATGGAAAATTGAAGGATGAAGAATATAAAACTATGACCATACTTCTAATAATGAGATATTTCGATAAACTTTCCCATTTTTGTTAAATAAGAAACCATTTTATCTCAATAAATATCATCCAAAAGCGCTCCCTTGTGCGGAAAAACCAAAGTAAACTCCGTGAGATTATTTCTATCTGATTAATTTCATCATATATCCAATGGGTTTGTCATAATATTTAGCAAAATCATGTGCCCACTTAAACGAATACATGGCCTATACTCAATGGGATTTCAATATGTATCGCGTGGACATCAGAAAAAAATTTCTTCTTTTTGTCATACCATATTATATTTTTGAAATTCAGTTCACAATTTGAGCGCATGACTATGACAAACATCGATCTCAACTCAGACATTGGCGAAGGCTTCGGCCCATGGACTATCGGCGATAATGTGGATGAATCAATTATGGCATTAATCAGCTCAGCCAATATTGCCACCGGTTTTCATGCGGGCGATCCCTGCATTATGCGTAAAACCGTGGAGCTGGCACACCAAAAAGGCGTATCCATTGGTGCCCATCCCGGATTCCGCGATCTTGTCGGATTCGGCCGCCGCCATATCAATACCACCCCACAAGAATTAACCAACGATGTGTTATATCAACTCGGTGCATTACGCGAATTTGCTGCTCTGTATAACCTTCCGCTAAGGCATATAAAACCACATGGTGCCTTATATATGCATCTGGCCCGTGACAACGATGCCGCGCATTATTTCGTCTCCACACTGCATAAACATGCTCCTGAACTGGCCATATTCTGCATGCATGGTTCGGCTATCTGGCGTGAGGCAGCCAAACTCGGTCATCCCGTGGTTTGTGAGTTCTACGCTGACCGCGATTACGATCTCAGTGGCTCTATTGTATTTACCCGTCGGGTTACGCCGCTCGATCCTGAAATAGTCGCTGATAAAGTATTACGAGCCTGTCAGGAGGGTAAAGTTCGTACCGTAGAAGGAGCCGATATTGACGTTGAATTTTCCTCGGTCTGCCTGCACAGCGATACCCCCGGCGCACTCCCACTACTTCAGGCAATAGTCACCCGTTTACAGCTCGCAGGCATCACGATTACACCTCCACAGCCGCATAAATGATTGTATAAAAAGAAGGAGTGCTGATATGTCTGACCCGAATTTACGCTACACCTTCGGCGGCGACGAACATCTTTTTATTGAAATCAGCGAAGCAATGTCTCTGAAGGCATTCTTTCGTAGTATGTCGTTAACAAAAGCGATTAAAAACCTTGCATTACCGGGCATATTCGATATTTGTCTGGCCAATGCATCATGCCAGATACGCTTCAATCCGGATATTCTGCCACCCCTAACATTACTGGAGAAAGTTCAGTCCGTAGCGGAACAAGAAAACACCGGGGAAAAACTCTCTACGCGCATTATCGAAATTCCGGTGCTTTACAATGATCCCTGGACGCATGAAACCCTGATGCGTTTTCGGGAACGCCACCAGGATCCACACTCCACCGATCTGGAATACGCAGCGCGAATCAACGGCCTGGCTGATATTGATGCATTTATCGCCCAGCACAGCGGCGCTCCCTGGTTTGTTTCTATGGTCGGCTTTGTTGCCGGATTACCCTTTATGTACCAGATGGTAGAACAGGAACAACAAATTCAGGTACCTAAATATCTGATCCCCCGTACGGATACCCCACAGCTTTCACTGGGACACGGCGGGTGCTTCGGCTGCATTTACTCTGTACGGGGTGCTGGGGGTTATCAGCTCTTTGGCGTGACTCCAGCCCCTATTTACGATACCCAACAGCGTCTGCCATATCTTAAAGATTCTATGGTCTTTTTCCGCACAGGCGATATCGTTCAGTTCAAGCCTATCAATCGCGATGAGTATGACCAGGCTATTTCACAAGTTGAACGAGAAGAGTTTGCATTGCGTATTCGTCCTGTTGAGTTTGACCTTGCGGCCTTTGAAGCAGATCCACAATCTTGCACTGCAAATTTGCAGGAGGTGCTATATGGCGATTGAGGTGTTATATGTCAATTGAAGTGTTATATGGCATTAAGGTGCTGAAACCGGGGCTGTCAAGCTCAGTACAGGACGCTGGCCGGGAAGGCTACTATCACGTAGGTATTCCGCCTTCCGGTACGCTGGATCGTTTTGGGCTGGCAGTCGCAAATCTACTGGTAGGGAACACGCCGGATACAGCGGGCTTGGAGTGTACTCTGATGGGACCGGAACTGCTCTTTGAGCAGGACACCGTTTTTGCTGTCAGCGGGGCACCAATGGGCATACAACTGGATGGGCAGCCCGTTTCCCTTAATACCTGCCTGCTGGCGCAAAAAGGGCAGCAGCTGAAAATAACCGGCTCATCTTTAGGTGCCCGTAGTTATCTTGCCATCGCAGGTGGTATCGATGTACCTCTGGTACTGGGAAGCCGCTCCACATACAGCCTCGGCTCGCTGGGTGGATATCAGGGCCGCCGGTTACAGGCCGGAGATACGCTTCCTGTAACGGCGCATTGTGGGCAAGGCCCTGTTGGTCATCACCTGCCGGAAGAGTTTAAACCGGAATTTCATAAACATGCCGAACTTCGGGTGGTTCCCGGTATGTATATCCATCGCCTGACGGCAGAATCCGTTGACAGTTTTTTCAGTGATGAATGGAGGATCAGCTCTGAATCTGATCGCATCGGTTACCGCTTTCTGGATGGGCGTCCACTAAATTTTGTGGAGCGCACACCGCCGTTTGGCGCAGGCTCTGATCCCTCCAATATTGTGGATGCCTGCTACCCTATTGGCTCTATCCAAATTCCCTCGGGGCGTACTCCCATTGTCTTACATCGGGATGCTGTCTCCGGAGGTGGCTACATGACACTGGGCACCGTCGTCAGCAGCGATCTGGATATTCTCGGGCAGTTACCTCCCGGTGCCAAAGTAAAATTTACCCAAGTGACATTACAACAAGCGCTGGCTATCCGGCATACGTTTCAGGAAAAACTGCAACGGCTGGTCACCGCACTATCCTAGTAACCCTACAAATTTATGCCATTTTCAGGAGAATAATTGATGAAAAATACAGAGTTGAATCAACGTCGTCTGAATGCTACTCCGCGCGGAGTGGGTGTGCTGAGTGACTACTTCGCGCAAAAGGCGGAAAATGCTACTCTGTGGGATGTAGAAGGTAACGAAATCATCGATTTTGCGGCTGGCATTGCTGTACTGAATACAGGTCATCGTCACCCTGAAATCGTATCCGCAATTGAACAACAACTAAAAGCATTCACCCATACCGCATATCAAATTGTGCCTTATGAAAGCTATGTGACACTGGCAGAACGTATTAATGCACTGGCACCGATCAACGGCCCGACAAAAACCGCGTTCTTCACTACCGGAGCGGAAGCCGTCGAAAATGCCGTGAAAATCGCCCGCGCTTATACCCGTCGGCCGGGAGTGATTACTTTCAGTGGTGGCTTTCATGGTCGTACTTTTATGGCGATGGCGCTCACAGGCAAAGTCGCACCGTATAAAATCGGCTTTGGCCCATTCCCCGGTTCCGTTTACCACGCCCAATATCCGAACGGGCTTCACGGAGTATCAGTCGATAATGCTCTGGCAAGTCTGGAACATATTTTCAAAGCCGATATCGCACCGGATCAGGTAGCCGCCATTATTATTGAGCCAGTACAGGGTGAAGGCGGATTCAACATGGCGCCCACCGAGTTTATGCAGGCGCTACGCACATTGTGCGATGAGCATGGCATTCTGTTAATCGCCGACGAAGTACAAACTGGCTTCGCCCGCACGGGAAAACTGTTTGCGATGGAACACCACAATGTAAAAGCAGACCTGATCACGATGGCGAAAAGTCTCGCGGGAGGGATGCCGCTTTCCGGCGTAGCGGGACGTGCAGAAGTGATGGATGCACCGGCACCCGGAGGGCTTGGCGGCACCTATGCGGGCAATCCACTGGCGGTGGCAGCCGCCCATGCAGTACTTAACATCATCGAAAAAGAGCAGTTGTGCGAACGAGCGAATCAGCTTGGTCAGCATCTGGTGGAAATACTGGCACAAGCGCGCACTCAGTGCCCGGCAATCGCCGAAATTCGCGCTCTGGGTTCCATGGTTGCAGTGGAATTTAACGATCCACAAACTGGTCAACCATCGCCAGAATTTACCCGCGAAATACAAACCCGAGCTAAACGCGAAGGGCTGCTATTATTGAGCTGCGGTACTCACGGTAACGTGATCCGTTTCCTCTATCCGCTGACGATACCGGAGGCTCAATTCGGTAAGGCACTGCAAATTCTGTCACATATTCTGAAAAATTAAACCACATAGCCCCGGATGTAGTACCACATCCGGGATTTTCTATTTAGATTTCATATATTATACACAATGTATTTCAAGATGCGTCGCGGCGGCAAGGGAACTCATCTCCGGGAGCATAGATAACCGTATGTTTATAAAAACGGTGACCGGGGTGAGTGAGCGCAGCCAACAAAGAGGCAACTTGAAAGACGAAGTGTATATTTAATTTTCAGCAGGAGAGTTCATAACCTCTACCACCTGATCAAGCAATGCTGAATTACAGGCCGAAACCAGACTGCCACCAAACATAGCTCTTTTCCGGCTGCCATTCAGTGCACAAAAATCACCACCCGCTTCTTTAATACAGGGCAAAATTGCCGCACTGTCCCACGGTTTCATGATGGTATCAATAGCACAGTGCAACCTGCCGGCTGCAACCATCGTGTGCTGGTAGCAGTCATTAACAAAGACAAAATCACGGGCAGATTTCACTAACCCATCCAGATTATAAGCTACGGTGCCATTTTCCAGATGATAACCGGAACTGTGTATACCGGAAGCTGCAATCACAGCATTGTTAACAAATGTTGGTGAGTTATCCATCACTTTAAGCTGGCGTAACGGCTTGCCTTCCACACTCATCCAGCACCCTTCCCCTTGTGAAGCATAAACAACGGTGGAAATTGCCGGAAAACTGATTACCCCAAGTTTTGGCTCGCCATTTTCGACAAAAGCCAGTAACGTACTAAACAAGGGTACGCCATACAAAAATGCCCTTGTTCCGTCAATGGGATCAATGATCCAGCCTGATTCGAATTTTTCGCTGCCATCCAGCCCAAACTCTTCTCCCAGAATGGGAACACCCGGGCTACGTTTTTCCAGTATGTTACGAATCTCTGTTTCCAACATTAAATCAGTTTGAGTGACAACAGAACGATCCGGTTTGTAGTCAAACTGTCCGGCTCCGTCAAACGCATCCTGAGCCCGTTTTCTGATTGTATTTACTGCTTCAAGGGCAATTTCTAGCATTTTTTGTCGCTCCTCAAGGTATCGTTTAACGTCATTTCAACGTGGCAATTCTATGATGAAAGCCATAATTATGGCTTGTTAAAAACATATTTAACAGAAAAATAAAAACATATTAAGAAAATAAAAAATAGAAAAAAGAAAGTAAAATTTTTTTCAAATCATATTTATTTAAATAATTTATTATTTAATAATCATTAAATTAAATAAAAAACAAATAATCACACTTTCCTTGTTTTTTTTAAAAAAAGAAACAAATAAAATGTAAATATATAATAAATTACAAAACAATTTCTCAGTAACATTGACATATTGGTATAAGTGCTATAATTAAAAACACACACAACCAAGTTGTTTTTTTAAAATCAAGCAAGGAAAATATTATGAGGCCTAATAATATATTTAAAATTATTGTATTTTTATTAATATGCCAAACTGGCTCTGTCTATGCTTATTATTCTTGTCCACCTGGTCATTATGCAATGCAGGGATACGTAGGCAATATTTTATATTTTGATGATTATCAAACTATTCTTTTTACTCTAACCAATCAGCCCGGTTTTTATATAAAATTAAACAGATCAGATGGAAAAATCACTGACGAACAAAAAAAAATAGCGCTTAATCTATTAATAGATGCCAGAGACAATGATCACATAGTTAATGTGACCTGTAAGAATGGAGTCGCCGAATATATATATACATATCAATAAAATAACACACAGTTATTATTTATAAGTTTATTTAAAAAAACCAATAACATTATTAAAATTGATGATTTGATATGGCTATAATAGTAACAAATAATTTACCCTAAACCTTTTAATATCATACCGTATTTCTCTATTCATTATGATATAAAAATGGCCCACCAATGTGAGCCATTTTTATTACTTAAATAAAACTATCAAACCAGTCTGGATTTGCCCGTTGTCGTATCCGACCAGGCCATCATAATGGAAGATTGTGTTTGTCCATCCAGTGCATCAATAAAGCCACTGTCACCGATTGTTGGTGCAAAGCCGCTCATTGCCTGAATCAGTGAATCCACTGCATTGGCAGAAAGCGCGATATATTCACGCTCACCGTGAGTATTTTGATCGCCCATTCGGGTAACAATATCCGCACGGTTGCCATTGAAGTAATCTGTAAAGGTCACAGAGCCGATTGCTTCAAACTGCCCCTGTTCAGAACTGTCTTCCACATGGCGGTTAGTGAGCATCACCAAATCGTAACCGCTGCGCTGGAACCATAGATCCTGCCAGTTGAGTTCATTGAAGACTATCTTGTCACCGCGTTTGAGATCTTCAACCACGTTATCGATCACATCTCCGCTGATAACATAACTATTCACGCCAGCACCGCCTTTAAAGCGGTTCTGGTATCCTCCCAGCACCAGCAAGTCATCACCGTCACCGCCGTCAAACTGGCTGAACTTGGAGATAACATCCGCAATCAGGTGATCATCTCCCGCTCCGCCGTTAATCAGTGCATGGTAACCCATCAGTTTTATGGCATCGTTACCTGCCCCGCCATCGATCCGGTTATAGTTGCCGAAAACCGTGGCAAAATCATGATCATCACCCAAGTCAGCCTGATTATTGTTACCGATAGCAACGACATAATCCTGACCTTCTCCGCCTTCAATACGGTTGAAGTTACCGGAAGCCACAATGTAATCACGCCCTTTACCGGTTTCGATGACTCCGCCTTCACCAAAGGCAAAGACCTGATCATCACCCTCTCCCATGTAAGCGTAGTTTATGCGACCTGCAACTACGGCAACATCATTGCCCTGACCACCAAACATAATGTTTTCGCGCCCCATCAGAACACCGGTGTCGTCACCTTCACCGCCAGTGAAAATATTGGAGGTTCCCAGAGCATAATAAACATCATTACCACGACCGCCCCAGAAGTTGTTGTTATCGCCCAGATAAGCGCCCAGATCTTTGCCGTCTCCGCCCCAGTTAAAGTTATAGTTACCGAGGGAAACATGGATGTCGCCATCCCCTTGCAAATGACCACTATTACGCAAGAAATCAAAGGTTTTTTCCTGCATATGCAGCAGATCATCAGTCAGGTTCTGTTTCAGATTAGAAACCAGATCTTTCATCTCTTCCTGCTTATCCTGCTTCAGCAGGGTTGCAAACAGATTTGGCAAATTGAGGGAATTAAAGCCGAAAATGCGCTCTGATTGTGTATTCTCTTCACTGATATTTTCAGCTGACGCAATCTGTTCTGTCGGGGTTTTTTCTTTGATGCCATGACTTTCAAGGAACGAACTCACTCCTTCTGCACCGGCGGCCAGACTGGTTTTCAGGCCATTAAGCAGTGTTTCCGGATCAACAAATGCCGACAACTGGTTGCCACTGAATTCACTGATTACCTCCAGCATTTCCCGCAAAATGGCAACGCCGTCTACTGACTGATTTGTTCGGGAGATGATAGTCCCATCTGCGGTGTAGTCCACACCAAAGATATCACCCAGTGTGGTATCAGCATTCACGCTGGCAAGGTTTCTCAACAGCTTATTCTTAAGCTGACGAGGCAGATCCGCCGGATTAAAGGTGAATGTGGTTTTTGCTATCCCTGTTGAGGTGTATTGCTGAGTCATCAGGCCAAACAATGAACCGAGGTTAATATCCAGAATCGAATGAATATTGTCGCCGAACATCAGGTTCCAGTTACCGGTTGTTACCTGAATATCCGCACCCTGCCCGCCAACAGCAAAATTGAAGGCCAGTTTTTCATTCATCTGGCGGAGTTTATTGGCTCTGCTGAGGTTACCCATTTCTGGTTTATTCCCTGCACCACTCAGCCATTGGTTATATTTCTTGTTCAGTGTGCTTTCAATATCGCTCTTCAGGCCGCGACCACTGCGTTTATACTGAGAATCGAGATCCATCAGCGATGTGTAATCCACGCTGCTGGTCATATCCAGCCCTGACATATCCTGTAGATATTTTTTCACGCTTTCGGTTGTCCACTGTGCTTCCTGCCCAGACAACCAGTCAGGAGTGGAATATGAGCCAGCTATGTTTTGCAGAATACCCGATACGCGGGAAACATTATCAAACGGGTTAAGCATCGGCGGTGTCGGGATCGATTTATCCATCATCACCAGCAAATCATTACTACGCCCCTGATTAAAGCTGATATTCCGGTTGCCGACAAACAGTTGTGCGCCTTCCAGTGCCTGATAACCGGCAATGTTGACGCTATGTTTGCTGTCACCATCTCCCAGATGAACCATGACATTGTTATCGCCAAACGCCAGAGACTTAAAGCCCCCCGTGCCGACTTTAACACTCACGTTGGTGGTTCCCCAGTTAATGGAGGTAAATTCGCCATCACCCGCCTGTACCTGCACATTACCGGAATAGCTCAAGCGGTTATCGGAAGACGTTCCGACCGGATAATCCTCAGGCTGATGCTGATGTTTTTTCGGCGCATGGAAAGTTTCGGTATTGTCTGCAATCGCGTTCTTCTCAGTTATCACCTCATGCGGGCGATGCTTCCGGCTATTGGTACTGCTACGCAGGCTGCCTACACGGACAAGTGAAACATTGTTTTCAGAAACATGATTACGTATACGTTCGGCATTGCCTTCGACTTCTCCTTTATCGTTCCAGCTCAGAACGATTTTGTTTTCCGTGATCTTATTTTCCGCTCTATTGTGCTCAGATCGCGTATATTTACGGCCTGATTTACCGATCACAACTTCGGTTCGACGGGCAGAGACTGTGGTGCGGATCCCATTTTCATCAAGGGCTGAAATCAGGTGATACGCAAAACCATCGCGCTTGTCATCACTGAGCAGAGAACAGCCGACCAGACTGATATAATCCAGCTTTCCACCATACTGGAAACTATTCTGGAACTGCTTTAATCGCATTGCCAGTTCAGATGCCGTGTAATCACTCATTGTCGTGCTGTTATAGCCATCAATCTCATCGCCGCCGTGACCAACAACCTGCCAGCGTATTGTGCCACTCAACTGATTCGGATCGCCGTATACCACTTTATACTGACCATTGCGATCAAGCTGGACAAGCACACTCTCTTTCGGATGTTTACCAGTCAGATAAGAGACTGAATCAGCCACATGGGGATCATCTTCGAGCTGAATAATAACCTGACCATCAAAACGCATTTTCTTGCGTTCTAATCTCGGTAACACCTCAATCTCTTCCCATTCACTCAGATCGTGGTTATTCAGCGGATGAAGCCTGTTCAGCGCATTTCTCATCGGTGAGCCATCAAAGATTTCCATTGCCAGAATATCTTTCATGGTTGTTCTGTCACCGAAGACCGGGCGATAAGCTGACAGCGCCTCTCCATCCAGAACGATAACACGCCCGAACATTCTTTCCCGCTGGCTGTTTTTAGCCATGTTGTAGTTTTTTGCCATATTCAGGCCGGACTGACCGAAGAAACGCGTGACATAATCGCTGAATTTCTCTGCCGAGGAGAATTCTACAATGCCGACATTAGGATCATAGAAACCGTATGTCCGGTTCTCGCCGCTGCCTTTTGACCACGCTGCCATCGCGTGTCCCAGAGTATTCAGCTCCAGCAGAACCGGTTTTTGCCCTGTATTGGCAGCCGTGATTTTTTCAATCACACCTTGTACACTCAGCGCTTGTTCCCCACTCAGCTTCTCTTTCCATATTTTAGTGGTGCTATCCAGCATCGGATCTCTGGTATAGAGCGCAGAGAGTGTCCCCAGTAACTTACTGGCGTTGGCCTGTTCACCTGCGGAATATAATTCAGGATTGTTGAGCACTGAAGCTGCGGAGTACATTTTATTCAGCAGGTTACGTCCTACGTTTTTCTGACCATCATTTTCCAGCTGTTTTGCCAGCAGAACCAGTTTTGACAGTGGCACACAGCGCCCGCCAAAACCATCATTAGACAAGTTGAGTAACATCAGTTGTGGCGCCAGATGTTCGCTTGCTTTTGCATCTACCATTCCCATAGAAGTGACATCACGGAAAAGGCGGCTATATTTCTCTACTTTTGGTCGCAGAGTCATTTTCAGTGCCCGGTGTTCAATTTCCCACGCCAGTGCACCTTTCTGTTCCGCCGTCCAGTTTCCTTTAACCAGCATATCCACCAGCTGCCTGATATCCATATCCGAATGGAAGCCATCCACAATTTGGTTAGCGTGATTATGCCGATAACCTGACAGGAAGGCTTTTGTCGCACGCAAATCCTGCTCCCGGCCCTGATTATCCACCTGAGGTTTCAGCGCCTGCGTGTAGCGCCCCAAATCATTTTTGATGCCTTTGAGAATAGGGCTTTCCTGCTCGTGCACCTGAGAAGCAGCTTCAGATAGATTGGCAACAATTTGTCCGGCATATTTCACCATGACCTGATAACTAGATGCATGGCTATAATACGTGTGTTCACCAGAGACGTTATAATCAGAGGCCACCAGTCTGGTTCGGAGTTTTTCGCCTTCATTGCCCAGACCTTCATTATCTGTCAGCAACATAATCGGCATTTGCTTCGAGACTCCGCGCAGATTCTGCTCCACGGAGAATTTACCATTAACGGCTTTTGCCAGTATTCCGGTCAGGCCGGACGGATTCGATATTCCATGAGCCGTGATCGCTTTGGTCATACTTGGCATCGGTCTGTCCAGCAGTAAGCCGGAAACCGACATTCCTTTACTGTCCACATAACGGGCCAGATCAGCCGCAACCGGTGCCCCCATCGAATAGCCATGAATAATGATATTTTCCGGGCTGATATCACGTTCATTAACCAGATAATGGAACATGGTACGTACATCCTGATACATTCCCTGTTCATTCGGATACCCATCGCTGGTGCCATAACCCCGCATATTAACCGACAACACATCAATACCCTGCTGTCGGTAATGCGGCTGAATTTTACCCGCCTGCTCTTCAGCCGATGAACCGGAACCGTGGATAAACAAGACGACTTTTTTATCCGAAGTATCCCCCTGCGATACGTTTTGCCCCTTATGGTAATAGCCTGTCAAACGTCCGGCTTCCCCTTTCAGGGTAACTTTTTCGGTCACACCGTGATTGATTGCTAAGTTAATCCTGTTCTGCATCTCCTGACTGATTTGGCGACGCTCTTCTTTTGTGCCATACAGTTCACTGTTCATGAAGCGGGTTACAGGATTCTTTGGCGTTCGTTCATGCAGTGCTGAGCCATCATTAGGAATAGCTAATTTCTCTGCCCTTTCCGGTTGCTCTCCGGTTCCGCCATGATTTAACGCAGTATCAAGACGGTGATGTTTTTGTTTAACCCGCTCACTCTGAGTGACTTCCTGCAATGACTGACCGAAATCAAACAGCTCGCTTGGTGTCCAGACACCAAAGGCTGGCCGCCATGCTTTGCCAAGCACTTTATCCGCCCCACCAGCCTTAAGAATACGGGCAACAACACTTGAACAGTTTTGCGTCATAAGCTGATAGCGGGCATCCGGATCACTGCTGATTTTGCCCCATTCAGCCTGCATTGCCGCTACATCAAGACCTTCCAGATTGATGCGATAGACCCGATCAGGGTCAACGGTGCTGTTTTTGAAATTAGCGATCTCTGCCAGCTCTCTTTCAGCAAACTGGCTCATAACACTGGCAATGGCTTTCTCCATGCGTCTGGAATTCTGTAGTCTCGCTGCCAGACGCAAGGCTTCCGCAAAATTACGGCCGACTTCATGCATATCCATGCCGGGATCAGCCCATTGAGCAAGGTACGGGCGATAAATGTATTGCGGTATTTCAGCGGATTTGAGCAGCTCCGGATTGGCAAGCGCCGCCATCGCAAATCCTTCACTGACATCGCTGAATTTAACATCCACGCCTTTGGCGATTTTCAGTTTTTCAAGGAATTCTTTCAGCTCAGCTGAACCATCCGCCAGACCGAAGCCATCATCTTCCTCAGCCTCAACATCAAATGTCAGGGTGGGTGCCTGAAAAGCAGGCTGACTCAGATCATGCCAGCGAAGTCGCAGATCAGGCTGATCCGGGGTGGCGATATTCAGGAGTTCTCGTATATCCGTCGATTTATTCCCTGCCGGCCACCAGCTCACATAGTTGATTTGATTGAGATGAGTCGCATCTTCTGCATTAACCAGAACACGCCCCTGACCAATCTGCATTGCAACATGGCCCAGCGTACTGTTTTCACTCGGTCGCCAGACATACAGTGTGGCACTGACAGGGGACAAGTGTTGTTCAATCGCCAGATGAACTTTTTTCAGACCAGCAATATCAATACCTTTGCCATCTTTCGCGAGATCATGGGCAGCCAGACCGGCGAAAACAGCATTCGTGACATCCTGACCATACTCTTTGGTTACAGCGGCCATTACCTGTTTCAGCCCGGCATCTGCGGTATTTTTACCAATATGCAAACTGAACTGACCGTGAGTAACAAAATCGCCCTGAGGATCTAAATAAAGATGTTTACTCTCTTTGAGGTTAGCGTTATCAAGCCTATTGTATAGCTCGCTGAAAGTCCCTTTCCCTGAGCTTTTCAAGGTCGGATCTGCCAGAACCAGTGACTCTTTCAGACGGATATCAATCTGGGAAAGCAACCGATTCATTGCAGGTGCCCGCCCTGATTCAGAATGCCCAAGCAAATATCCCGCTACCTGTTGTTGCAGGTGAGTTAATTGTTCAATGGCATCCAGTGAATAATCCGGTTTTTCCCGTAAGAGCTGTTCATAAGCACGCAGTGATTCAATGACATTACGATAGCTTTCACCCAGTGGCTTGCCTTTGATATAAGCCATTTTCTGTAATTCATCACCGGACATCAGTTCGGTATTCGGCGAGTAATACCAGGAGCCACTCACTTTTTCGGCAAGAATGCGGGTATGACCATCTTCAAGGGAAATAATGTGACTTCCCACCAGACGTAATTCATCCGGGATCTGTTCATAATTCTGATAATTGGCAAATATAAACCGCTCGATGGTATTAATCTGCGCCTTATCCTGCGGGTTATCGACTTTAATCACTTTCAGCCCGGAAGAACGAAGCCCCGGCCATGGCATAACTTCAAAGCTATTATTTAAGCCTTCACGTATCAAAATATTGCGATCAGTGCGCAGGCGATAGAATGGGATAGCCTGATTTAACATGCTATCAATAGCACTGACTTTAATATCCAGATCAATCAGTGTATTCGCGTGGTAACCATCAGGATCCTGCTCAAGATATCTCATCTGCTCAGCCGGACTTAGTGAATCAAAGCGCATTTTCACTCGGACTCCCGGATCGGTCAGTCTGTGCCCTATAGATTCCAGCGGTTTTCCCCGGTAATGATAGGCGTGTTTATCCAGCAGGCGAATTTCATTGACCAGACCTTCACGCTGTAATTGGCGCAATACCGGCAGCTCAACATTCCAGAAGAAATTGCCTAAACGTACCCCGCTCGGTGCGATGACATAAACATCATCACGCGCACCCGTCGCATAAACAGAACACCAGAAACCAATATTACTCCGTGTCGCTTCGCTGATGGCGGTGTGCAGTTTCTCCTGTTGGAAATCATCAGGATCAAGGGACGTATTGCACCAGTCCATCAGCTTCTTATTGAGTTCAAGGGCAAGTACGTTTCCTTTCACATCAATATCGTAAACCACTTTTTTATCATCTGGCTGCACGGCATCCAGTACAGAGCGGTAGATGCTGAACTCCTGACCTGACCAGAATGAAACAATACTTTTTTCACCATGATTAGGTTCAAAGCTATAACCAAAACGCTCCAGCTTAGTGATAAACTGAACGCGCTTATCCCAGTCAAAATCAAGGGTTGAATCAACAAACAACTTCGCCAGCGGCGCAATTTGATCTTTAGGAATGGTATGCCGGATGATACTGAAGAAATTCTCAATGAAATCAGTCAGCCTATCCCTGATGTTGTCATTAATCTCAACATTAGGCCGCACACCACCCGGGACAGGAATATAGTTACTTTTTGCATGATCATTTAACTGATCGCGTCCACTATCCAGCCAACGGTATATTTCCGCGACTTTCTCTGCTCTTTCTCCGATGAACGGATAAGTTGAACTGCTCTTTTGCGACAAATTACTCCGCACGGAGCTACCGCGGGAATCAGTACGGGAATCTGACCTTCCCAGAGGTTTCAGTCCACTCAGATCCAGACCAGAAACAGACAGTAATTTTCTGTTCCCCGGCACAGAGATACTTGGCACTGATTCAGGTGAAATAACGCTATGCGGTAATTGCTGCGTGCGCGATGAGCGTGGTATATGAGTAGAATTTGCCTGTGTAGCACGAAGGCCTGCATTGATCTGTAAACGTTCCACAGCCTGTTTAGCATCGGCAAGGGCAGATAAATCACTCTCAGATTCCTGTAGCTTTTTACTGAAAGCCCCGACTTCCTGTATCAACGTCGTGGAATTAATGTGGCTGGTTGTTTCACCAATCCTTTCTGCTTCATAGGCTTTACCTGATCGATTACTGCCAACATTACTAAAACGTGGGGTATAGCCATTATTTTTTGCTACTTCACTGGCTTCAGCCTCAATATCCTGAAGCGTCCTGCTGGCACTAAGTTTGGCCTGCTCCGCCTGATTTTGCTGTGCTTCCGCTTCTTCTTTCCGGTATTCAGCCTTCATCCGGGCATCCGCAACATCTTTCCCGACATTTAGCTGATCTTGTTTAGCTTTGGCAACATTGATTTCTGACTTATCCAGTGAATTTTCGATCTTCTGCTGTTGCTGTAAAGCCGTAGATAATGCGTTATCCAGTTGCTGTCCGGCTGTTGCTTTTGACGTGTCCACCTGTGTCTGAAGCTTATCCAGTAATTCACAGGCAAAGTCATGACGCCAGTGTGCTCCGGATTCTCCCTGATAGTGTGCGTGGGTCTGTTCATCCAAAAGTTCCAGCGCTTTGGCCTTCGCCAGCAGTTCATCCGTCACAGCCTGCTGTTCTTCCCGGATGACATCGCGCTGTGCCAGTCCATTCGCATTCAGGGCATCAAAATCCGTGGATTCCAGCTGATTCTGAGTGCCTGCAATCGCTGCCAGTTGCTGCTCTTTTTCCTGCGCCAGACGTTCATGATCAGCTTCGGCGCTACTTTTATCGGCTAACACGCTTTCAGCCACGACATTTTTTGACGGAAGTTCACCATCATTACTGTTATCTGAGCGATCCGACGTCGCCACGATGTTATCCAGTATATAGCCCCTGCCATCGTCTTTACCGATACCTTTAAACGCCAGTCGGTTACTGCCGGCCTGTGCAACCAGTACCAGCTGTTTATGCTGCCAGACGATCCTATCGTCCGCAGATGAGAAGACAACCTGACCATTCCAGAGCACTTCCATACCATTATCATCGGTACTGGCTGCCCGGCGGGCAAAATCAAAATCAAGGGTAATGGCCTCTCCCGCTTTAAGCTGGCTCAAATCCTGATAAATAGTGGTGTTAACCTGTGCATCCAGTTCAGATACATATCTGCCGTGGCCTGCGTCATCCAGACCATAAGATGCCGCCGGATGCTGGGCTTCAATCCCGTTGGTAGCTTGCCAGCCCAGAGTACCGTTCTCAAAATCCCCGTTGGTAATCAGATTAGGCTTCTGATTTTCTCCGGACTGACCCTCTTCATTCATGATGGTTTCCAGTCTGCCGACATCCGGTGTTTCCAGCTGGCTCACCGAAGCATGCAAATCAGCGGAAAGCGTGGAGCTGACTTCACTGATTTCTTTCAGCTTAAAGCCTTTCAGACCATCCACTTCCGGCAAATTGATGGCACCCCGCCCACGGTTACTACCCGATGTATTGGCTTCATCACCATGCACCAGAAAACTAATTCCCTGACTGCCCATGACACCCAATAACGTCTGTTTGATATTACCGAACAGCGTTGCCAGTTTATGGCTTTCCGTGTTGCTGGAGGCCAGCGCCAGATTGTAAAAATCCCCGTTACCGATCTGAATAGCGACGTTATTGCGGGCGTAGGAAGCGTGAATGTTCAGCCCGTCACCAACATGAACACTGGCATTGCCGGTGCCTTTCATTACCGAGACATTCAGTCCGTCACCCACTTTGGTGCTGACATTGAGCTTACCCCAGGCCACATTGACCGAGATACCATCACCCACTTTGGTATTTACGTTCAAATTACCGTGGGCAGCAACCACGCTCAGGCCATTTCCCACGCTGGTTGTGATATTACTTTTACCCTTTGCTGCGGTAACCTGCATACCATCACCCACTTTGGTGACAACGTTACTCTGGCTCCACAGCGCATTAAAGCTGTCGCCCTGCCCCACGTGCGTGACAATATTCGCATCGCCTTTCGCCAGTGTGACCTGACGGCCATTCCCTACTTTGGTGATCACATTCGCCTTACCCCACGCGCCGGTGTAATCATCACCACGGCCTACATGAGTCAAAATGTTAGCCGAGCCTTGTACAACACTAACCGCACGTCCATCGCCGATCTTGGTCACCAGATTGGCTTTCCCTTTGGCAAAGTTATAGTGATCCCCGGCTCCGACATGGGTCATGATATTGGCATCACCCCAGGCTGCATTGACCGCCAGACCGTCTCCCATTTTGGTCATCAGATTCAGCGTGCCTTTGGCAAAACCCACGGTATTGCCATCCCCGACATGAGTCATAATATTGCCGAACTTGGAAACAAGCAGGCCGACCGTTGTCCCGTTACCGACTTTCGTCAGGATATTCCCCTTACCCAACAAGACGCCGGCGGTAATGCCATGACCAACATGGGTGATCACGTTGGCTTTAGCTGCGGCTAAAACCCCCATAAATTCATGTCCGACTTTCGTCACCACATTAGCTTCACCTAATGCCAGTACGCCGGTCAGCCCGCTGCCAGCATGCGTCATCACATTAGCCTGACCAAACATTGCTGCCAGCGTCGTACCATCGCCGACTTTGGTCATGATATTGGCATTTCCGGCAAACAACCCGAGGCTGGTGCCCTGACCCACATGGGTATAAATGTTAGCCTTGCCAATCATCACGGCCGCTGTCAGGTCATCACCCGCTTTGGTGAAAATATTGGCTTCTCCCACCATCGCGGCAAAGGTATTACCATTGCCAATATGGGTCATTACATTGCCCACACCAATCATGGCGGCGAGACTATCACCATTCCCCACCTTGGTGGCAAGGTTACCTTTCGCCACCATCAGGGCAACACTCAGGCCATCCCCCACATGGGTGAACACATTACCCAGTGCCACCATCAGCGCCAGCGCATTGCCGTTACCCACTTTGGTAAAGACATTGCCACCGCCAGCCATCATTGCGTATGCATTTCCCTGCCCGGTATGGGTAAAAATATTACCAACAGCGAGCATCGCGGCAATGGTTTCGCCGTCTCCCACTTTGGTAAAGACGTTACCGACAGCCCCCATCGCGCCCAGTGTTCTGCCGTTACCCACATGGGTCAGGACATTACCCAGACCAAACATGATGCCGGTGGTTTCTCCGTTACCCACTTTGGTCAGAACATTGGCACCGCCCATCATGACACCTGTGGTTCTGTCATTTCCGCTATGAGTCAGCACATTGGCACCACCCCCCATCACGGCAAAAACCCGGCCATTACCTTTGCGGGTCAGGACATTAGCGCCTCCGAGTGCGATAACTCTGGTATCACCATTGTAAGATCCCACTGATGAATCAAGTGCCGGATGAGTACTGTTGACATGAGTAATGACATTAGCAATACCAGCACCATTAAAAATCAGGTTTCCCTTTCTGTTCTTCTTGAAAATAACATTTGCCGCGCCAGCACCGCTAAATTCGGTATCACCGATTTCCGAGTTATGCAGAATGACATTCGCAACACCCGCTCCCTTAAAATAAACATTGCCACGGGCCACATTGGATTTAATAACATTGCCGCCCCCTGCACCTTCGAACCGGACATTACCATTGCTGTCATCCTGTTTTTGGTCTAACAGCTCCCGCTCACTGAACTCATGCATAGAGCTAATCCGTTCAGACGTCACACGGACAGTATTTACACTGTAATTAACATGACTCAGTGTATAACTGCCCTTACCGATAACTTTATAGCCAGAACGGGTACCGATAGTTTGATCTGCCATGACCGCCGTTTGATCACCGGCTTTGTACCACGGTGTGGCAATATATTTCAGTTCACCCGTTGCAGGATCATTCGCCAGTTGAACGACGACAACTTTGGTAATTCCCCCCACGAATTTGGCGTATAAATAGGTATTCGCCATTTGGTTGGATTTCACGGGTTTTACATCAAAGGTACTGCCATCCATTGAAACAGCGTGCCCCCCCATCTGGGCATCTGACAGCGTAATATTTTCTGCTGCAATCTGAACACCGCCGGCATAAGTCACCCATTCATCTTCAGGTAATTCACTTTCCAGTGCATGTATCGTAAATGACTGATGATGCTCAACTGTCAGATCTGATAATTTATATACCCCGTCAACATTAACCAGCTGGTAACCGCCAGCATCAGAAATATCCTGAGATGCCAGATTATTGAGATGATTACCTGCTTTATGCCAAGAGGTCGTATAATATTTCAGCCGGCCAGTTTTGGGGTCATTATGAATACGAACTTTATTGATTTTGGTGTATTTATCATCAATAGCAGCAAATAAAAAAGTATTTATTTCACGTGTGGATTTAATACCAACAATCTGCTGTGTTTTTTGGATCCAGCTTCCGCCCAGTGTTGCCGTCGTCAATACAATTTCTTCAGCTTTCGCATAGGTAATCCCTTCACCATTAAAGCTGTCATTTAAACCTTTACGGGTGATTTGGTTATAACCTCCGGCACCCATAAAATGGATATTACCGTTGACCACATCTGAATAGAGATGGTTATAACCACCCGCCCCCTTAAAGGTGATATCGCCACTGTACCCGCGACGATATAAATTGTTATAAGCCGCAACACCTGAATAATGTATATTACCGGAACGGCCATCATGCTGAATAACAGCACCACCTGCTGCACCCGCGAAAGAAATAGAGCCTTCTTCTTCTTTATTAATTTCAGCGTACCCTACAGCACCTTTTACGTTTAAGTTACCACTGGTATCATTGATTTTCAGGTATGCTGAACCACCGACTACAGTATCGTTACCTGCTCCGGTATAAATAGAAGCGCCAATCGAACCCAGAGTGATGTAATCATCACCACCATAAGCATGGATTTGCCCACCAAACCCAATAGCCACAATATTATTATCACCATCATCAGCGGAATAATTACCTGTAAAGAAGTATTCAACACTTCTCCAAAATGGTTTTCCCATAAATAAATCCCGGTATAAATTTGAAAATTGAAGATCAAAAAAGCCCAGTTAAAGGAAATAACTGGGCATCAACACATAAATAGATAAAAAATGAGTATCCCATGAATAAATTGAAATTTATGATATTTAATCGAGTCAATTTATTGAATTGAGACATAGAAAAATAAATTCAAGAGTCAGACAGAAATTGTCAATTGAAGAGTATCCTGTTTTTATTTTTAATAATCAATAAAGTAAAATAACAAAGTCTGTTTAACCACTATGTTTAGTCCCAATCCCCTCACTAAAATACAAAGCGATCGGGTCTAATTTATACAGGTTAAAATTCCATCTGAGATTAAGTGAGTAGAGTTAAAATTTAAATTATCTGAATAAGTGATGTTCCGATATTCAGAAACATCACTTATTCAACCATATAAAATTCTTTACTATTTAAATATTTATTAATCTACCAACCTATTAGAATAGAGATTCATTATAAAATATAAACATATCAGCACCATTTAAACTATCAGACCATAATGAAGAATGATTTATCTGTATATTAGCACGTAGTAAGTCATGAGCTGTTCCAGAAAGTTTAGAGTTTCTCCATATTTCTGTTATGTCATAAGCATTTTGTCCAGTAAATCTAGTATAGGCATTTACCTGATTAGGCCATAGATTGACATATGTCCTTATGGTTTCTATATCATAGAGGATCTTATGAATATGCCGCACACCATTTTTACTGCTTTCATTTATGAACGGTAAATATAATTCACGAAATTTCTTTATTGTAATATCGAACTGAGTACTCCGATCCTCGGCGATTAGAATCCTGTTTTCTATTCGGCTGCTTTCCTTTTTTATATCAAATCCCAGTTTATTAAAAAGTCCATAATCCATATCACTAATATTGTGAACTTTGGGTATTGTAAGCTGTAAAGTATGAACCGCTGTAGAACTTTCAACCTCTCGGATCCATCCTGCATTTACCGCTTTGTTGAAAGTCTCTTGTACATTTTTTGTTTCTCTGACAATTGTGGCGTATGCTGCACTGCTGCTTGCTGGATCACCACTCAACCCCTTACCAAAACTGGCTTCTAGTCGTATGCCTATTTTCCACATCCCTTGCGCAAGACCCGCAACGCCCCCGACCACACTCACGATACCTAATCCCATCGATACCCACCCCAAAACAGCAGACATCTGCGGATCACTGTCCGCCATCGCGGCACTGGCAATCCCGGTGGCATCCGCCGCCAGCCCTGCCCCGGCGATCGCCGCCCCGATGGCGGTCAGTGAGGCCCCGCCCGTGGGAATAGCCAGGAGGATCCCCGCCAGTAACCCAATCGAGCCCAAAACCAACCCCACAATACTGCCCGTGCTCATATGTCCGCTGGGGTCCGTGCGGTTAATCGGATCGCCCAGGCAGTACGCATAGGGGTTCACCCCCCCCGCCCCGAACGGGCTGAGGCTGTCCGGCGCCGTAAACCGCATCAGGACCGGGTTATACGTCCGGTAGCCGTTGCCCAGATGGTACCCACCCCCGGCCGGATCCTGTCGCTCCCCGTTATAGCCCGGTAAAGCCGGGTCACTGTCCGCCACCGCCTGCTGCCCGTACGGGGTATAGCGAAAACGCGAGGTCCGGTCATTGTGACGG
>NZ_CAWNQF010000067.1:353917-356964 GCF_963876465.1 Xenorhabdus sp. KK7.4 | reverse complement strand
TGCTCTTTAACAATCTGGAACAAGCTGAAAATTTGAAACACTCAGTAGGGTGTCATCAGACAACTATTGAGGAGTCTCTCAATACCCCAATCCGAAGACACCTTCGGGTTGTGAGGTTAAGCGACTAAGCGTACACGGTGGATGCCTAGGCAGTCAGAGGCGATGAAGGGCGTGCTAATCTGCGATAAGCGCCGGGAAGGGGATATGACCCGCGAGACCCGGCGATACCCGAATGGGGAAACCCAGTGCAATTCGTTGCACTATCCTGACCTGAATTCATAGGGTCAGGAGGCGAACCGGGGGAACTGAAACATCTCAGTACCCCGAGGAAAAGAAATCAACCGAGATTCCCCCAGTAGCGGCGAGCGAACGGGGAGGAGCCCAGAACCAACATCAGTGTCAGCGTCAGGAGAACGGTCTGGAAAGGCCGGCAGTAAAGGGTGATAGCCCCGTATCTGAAGACGCTGGCAGTGTGAGTTCGATGAGTAGGGCGGGACACGTGGTATCCTGTCTGAATATGGGGGGACCATCCTCCAAGGCTAAATACTCCTGACTGACCGATAGTGAACCAGTACCGTGAGGGAAAGGCGAAAAGAACCCCGGCGAGGGGAGTGAAAGAGAACCTGAAACCGTGTACGTACAAGCAGTGGGAGCACCCTTTGGGGTGTGACTGCGTACCTTTTGTATAATGGGTCAGCGACTTATATTCTGTAGCAAGGTTAACCGTATAGGGGAGCCGCAGGGAAACCGAGTCTTAACTGGGCGTTAAGTTGCAGGGTATAGACCCGAAACCCGGTGATCTAGCCATGGGCAGGTTGAAGGTTGGGTAACACTAACTGGAGGACCGAACCGACTAATGTTGAAAAATTAGCGGATGACTTGTGGCTGGGGGTGAAAGGCCAATCAAACCGGGAGATAGCTGGTTCTCCCCGAAAGCTATTTAGGTAGCGCCTCGTGAATTCATCTTCGGGGGTAGAGCACTGTTTCGGCTAGGGGGTCATCCCGACTTACCAACCCGATGCAAACTGCGAATACCGAAGAATGTTATCACGGGAGACACACGGCGGGTGCTAACGTCCGTCGTGAAGAGGGAAACAACCCAGACCGCCAGCTAAGGTCCCCAAGTCATGGTTAAGTGGGAAACGAAGTGGGAAGGCTCAGACAGCCAGGATGTTGGCTTAGAAGCAGCCATCATTTAAAGAAAGCGTAATAGCTCACTGGTCGAGTCGGCCTGCGCGGAAGATGTAACGGGGCTAAACCATGCACCGAAGCTGCGGCAGCGACACGTAAGTGTTGTTGGGTAGGGGAGCGTTCTGTAAGCCGTTGAAGGTGGCCTGTGAGGGCTGCTGGAGGTATCAGAAGTGCGAATGCTGACATAAGTAACGATAATGCGGGTGAAAAACCCGCACGCCGGAAGACCAAGGGTTCCTGTCCAACGTTAATCGGGGCAGGGTGAGTCGACCCCTAAGGCGAGGCTGAAAAGCGTAGTCGATGGGAAACAGGTTAATATTCCTGTACTTGGTGTTACTGCGAAGGGGGGACGGAGAAGGCTATGTCATCCGGGCGACGGTCGTCCCGGTTTAAGCGTGTAGGTGGGCGGTTTTGGTAAATCCGGACCGCTGTATAACACTGAGGCGTGATGACGAGGCACTACGGTGCTGAAGTGACAGATGCCCTGCTTCCAGGAAAAGCCTCTAAGCTCCAGGTAACATTGAATCGTACCCCAAACCGACACAGGTGGTCAGGTAGAGAATACTCAGGCGCTTGAGAGAACTCGGGTGAAGGAACTAGGCAAAATGGTGCCGTAACTTCGGGAGAAGGCACGCTGGCAGTAGGTGAAGAAACTTGCTTTCGGAGCCGAAGCCAGTCGCAGATACCAGCTGGCTGCAACTGTTTAATAAAAACACAGCACTGTGCAAACACGAAAGTGGACGTATACGGTGTGACGCCTGCCCGGTGCTGGAAGGTTAATTGATGGGGTTATCCGTAAGGAGAAGCTCTTGATCGAAGCCCCAGTAAACGGCGGCCGTAACTATAACGGTCCTAAGGTAGCGAAATTCCTTGTCGGGTAAGTTCCGACCTGCACGAATGGCGTAATGATGGCCAGGCTGTCTCCACCCGAGACTCAGTGAAATTGAACTCGCTGTGAAGATGCAGTGTACCCGCGGCAAGACGGAAAGACCCCGTGAACCTTTACTATAGCTTGACACTGAACACTGGTCCTTGATGTGTAGGATAGGTGGGAGGCTTGGAAGTGTGGACGCCAGTCTGCATGGAGCCATCCTTGAAATACCACCCTTTAATGGCTGGTGTTCTAACGTAGGCCCGTTATCCGGGTTGCGGACAGTGTCTGGTGGGTAGTTTGACTGGGGCGGTCTCCTCCCAAAGCGTAACGGAGGAGCACGAAGGTTAGCTAATCACGGTCGGACATCGTGAGGTTAGTGCAAAGGCATAAGCTAGCTTGACTGCGAGCGTGACGGCGCGAGCAGGTACGAAAGTAGGTCTTAGTGATCCGGTGGTTCTGAATGGAAGGGCCATCGCTCAACGGATAAAAGGTACTCCGGGGATAACAGGCTGATACCGCCCAAGAGTTCATATCGACGGCGGTGTTTGGCACCTCGATGTCGGCTCATCACATCCTGGGGCTGAAGTAGGTCCCAAGGGTACGGCTGTTCGCCGTTTAAAGTGGTACGCGAGCTGGGTTTAGAACGTCGTGAGACAGTTCGGTCCCTATCTGCCGTGGGCGTTGGAAGATTGAAAGGGGCTGCTCCTAGTACGAGAGGACCGGAGTGGACGCACCACTGGTGTTCGGGTTGTCATGCCAATGGCACTGCCCGGTAGCTAAGTGCGGAAGAGATAACCGCTGAAAGCATCTAAGCGGGAAACTTGCCTTGAGATGAGTCTTCCCTGACTCCTAGAGAGTCCTGAAGGAACGTTCGAGACGAGGACGTAGATAGGCTGGGTGTGTAAGCGTTGCGAGACGTTGAGCTAACCAGTACTAATGAACCGTGCGGCTTAACCTGACAACACCGAAGGTGTTTTGCGGG